>JBFGFW010000006.1:0-17863 GCA_041579395.1 Sulfitobacter sp. | reverse complement strand
GGTTTTTAAACGCAAATGTCCTGCGGGGTCTGACCTTTCGGGTATTGTTATTTTTGTCGTTGGCCCTGCTGCCGATCGGCTTGATTGCTGTTGTCCAAACCCAAGAGATCGCTGACCAGAACCTTGCCAATGCTGAACTGTCGCTTTTGGCGATTACAGAAAAGGCGTCTTCCCAAGAAAGCAGCATGATCCAGGAAGCGTTCGGTGCGGCAGATGCGCTGGCGGCAGTCGTCAACCTGATCAAATCAGACAATGTATCGTGCAGTTCATTCTTGCGGGAATATCAACAATCTTCAAATCTTTATACCGTCGTCAGCTATGTCCCGATTGATGGCCAGGTGCGATGTGTATCATCAGGTCAGCCAAGTGATATCTCGGGCGAAGAGATATTCAACAAGATGCTGAAGTTCAAAACACGGATGGCGAATGTCATAAGATCGCCAAGCCAGGACAGCGATGCGGTGTTGGTCGTCACAACACCGCTGAAAGTCGAAGACAAGTTGCTGGGCTTCGTCAACATGTCTATCCCCGAGAAGATCTTTGGTCACGTTCTTGAGCCGGATATCGGCACCCGCCCCAAGGCGATGCTGACGTTCAATGCTTATGGCAACATGCTGACGACAGAGCGGGGAACCGACAGCGCAAGCGCGGAGCTTCCCGCGTCCGGTGATCTTAAATGGTATGTGGGGCAATCAGGCCGCGTCTTTCGCGATGTGAACACGCTGGGTGAGGACCGCGTTTATGCGGTTCAGCCCATTGTTCCGGGCGTCGTCTATGCAATGAGCGTCTGGGAAGAGGAGTCGCCCCTTTTACAGGCGGGTACAACGTCAACCCTCAGCCTTTTCCTACCCGTGGTCATGTGGATCGCCAGCTTGATCGTTGCGTTTTGGGCCCTGAACCGGCTTGCCATAAAACATATTGTAAAGCTTGGCCGTCAGATGCGTCTTTTCGCCATGAACCGGACGCTGCCGCGCACCCCGCTTGACGGTGTCGTGCCGATCGAGATCAATAAGATGGAGCAGGCATTTGTCGGCATGGCGGAATCGATCCTGCGGGACGAGGCGCTGCTGGAAGACAACTTGCGTCAAAAGAATATTCTTCTGAAAGAAGTTCATCATCGCGTCAAAAACAACCTGCAGCTTATTTCGTCGATCATGAACATGCAGATCAGACAGGCATCAACCCCTGATGCGAAATTGGTGCTGCAGCGGCTTCAAGACCGTATCCTGAGCCTCGCGACCGTGCATGAAACCCTGTACAAAAACGATAATCCAACCCGCGTGGACGGCGGTGCCCTGATGCACCAAATCGTGAGCCAATTGCTTAAGGTCGGGTTGTCCTCGGGGTCTGGGGTGAAGGTAGTGCAGCATTACGAGCCGATTCAGCTTGATCCGGACGATGCGGCACCTCTAACCCTGCTTGTCTCAGAAGCGGTCACGAATGCGCTGAAATACGTCGGCACATCGGCCAGTTCCAAGAGCCAGATCGAAGTCAGCCTTACCTACAGCAAGCCCGAAATGGCATTGCTAGTGGTCAGGAACACGTCCGGGCGCGGTGAAGTCGAAGCGGGTACCGGATTGGGTTCGCGGTTGATCAACGCATTTTCACGCCAACTGAACGGCGATGTCCAGATCGTCGAAGATGCGGAAAACTATACCATCAGCATCGAATTCCCCGTGCCGCAGCAGTCAAAAATCATTTATGACTATTAACAGCCGACAGATGGCCCAAAAAAACTGACAAAAACCTGTTGTGTCATCGGCCTTGGGTGACAGGGTACTTCAGCGTCTAAGAATATACCCTGATCGTAGTCATAGATCGGAAATATTGCGGGCGACTGAATCTTAAGGCAATCGTCAATATGTCAGACGACGTATCAACTTTACCTTACCCAGCGGTGTATCATCGATCAGCCAAAAATTTCGCAATTCGACGCGGAACATTGCAGACACACGCCAGTTGTATCGATGTAAGCAATGCGAATATGAAAGGAGGTTGCCATGTCATTTGATCTTTATCTTGGATGTTTGATGATTTTGTCCATGGCTGCCATCATCATAATTTCGCTGACCACCACACGCTCAGGCGATCGTCAGAATGACCAACGTTCATCTATCCACTCCGGCAGATCCGACAACGAAGAAGTTGAAGAAAACGCCCAGAGCGTTAAGCGCTGAAAACCGTTAGAAACTTGGCGGCGTACACGCGCTTACAACAACGCAGAAGTTTTCGCCGATGTTTCTGAACCGATGCGGCAGGCGACTGTCGAACAGATAGCCGTCGCCCTCTCTCAGCACCTCAACCGCGCCATCGACTGTCACTTCAATCTCGCCTGAAATGACGACGCCTGCTTCCTCCCCGTCGTGCACGATCAGTTCCGGCCCGGTATCCGCGCCGGGCGGGTAGGTTTCGTGCAGAACCTGCAACGTATGCTGGGACACATTGCCAAGTTGGCGGAGCGTCACTTGGCCGTCGCTTAACGGCGAGATCACCGTAAACTCGCTTTCCCGGTAGAACACCTTTGGTGCTTCGGAATCTTCCAAAGTGGAAAAGAATTCTGCCATGCTCATCGGGATCGCATCCAGAAGGCTTTTCAGCGATGCGACCGACGGGCTGGTTTTGTTCTTTTCGATCAACGATATCGTGCCATTCGTCAGGCCTGCCATCGTGGCAAGTTCACGTTGTGACAGCCCGCGTTCTTCGCGAATCGATCTTAGCCTTTGACCTATGTTCACACCCGATCCCCGAAATACTTCAACGCCCTGTCTAAATGGTATCTACGTGCAATTACAGGCGAAATTTGGCGCATACCCGACAGCGACGTTGTGTTAACCTCAAAGATGATTGACAATTAAATTAAACGCAATAAGAGGATTTTAAACGCATAGATGCGTTTCATTTTGAGGATTTGTATATGGCCGGCACAGTTAAAAAGCAGTCCCGCAAGGGTGCAACCAAGAAGACCGCAAAGAGCACAATCGTGCCAGATATGCTTCAAGCGAATGTATCCATCGAAACCAACGCCCAGCTGATGGCGCGTCGGGAATTGGCTGTGCCGCGTGGCGTTGCATCTGCAACTGCCATTTATGCGAAATATGCCGAAAATGCAGAGCTTTGGGATGTTGAGGGCAACCGCTTCATCGATTTCGTGGGCGGCATCGGCGTTCTGAACACCGGGCACCGTCATCCCAGCGTGATCGCTGCCGCCAAGGCGCAGGAAGATCAGTACACGCACACCAGCTTTCAGGTCGTGCCGTATGGTCCCTATGTCGAATTGGCCGAAAAGCTGAATGCACTGGCCCCCGGCGATATGCCCAAGAAAACGCTTCTGGTCACCACGGGTGCCGAAGCCGTTGAAAACGCTGTTAAAATCGCACGTGTCGCAACTGGCCGTCCGGGTGTGATTGCGTTCACTGGCGGTTATCACGGCCGCACATTGCTGACGCTGGGTCTGACCGGCAAAGTATCCCCCTACAAGAAGGACGTCGGACCGTTCCCGTCTGACATCTTCCGCGCGCCTTTCCCATCGTTGCGTGACGGGATCACCGTCGAAGATGCGATGACTGGTTTGAAAAACCTGTTCCTGACCGATGCGCAGCCAGAACGTGTTGCCGCAATTATCATCGAACCCGTGTTGGGCGAAGGTGGCTATACGCCGGTACCGTTCGACATGATGCGCCAACTGCGCGAAATATGTGACAAGCATGGTATCATGCTGATCTCGGACGAAGTGCAGGCCGGATTTGGCCGCACTGGGACATGGTTTGCGATTGAACATTCGGGCGTCGTGCCAGATCTGATCACCGTCGCGAAATCCATGGCCGGTGGGTATCCGCTGGCGGGTGTCATCGGGCGTGCCGATGTCATGGACGCGATGGCCCCTGGCGGCCTGGGTGGCACCTATGGCGGCAACCCTGTCGCCTGCGCCGCAGCTTTGGCCGCCATCAGGGCGATCGAAGACGAAGGTCTGTTGGCCCGTTCTGCCACGATGGGCGAGCACCTTAAGGCGCGCTTTGCCGAGATTGGCGCACGGTCGGCCCCGTACCGCATGTGGGACATCCGTGGCTTGGGTGCGATGGTCGCCGTTGAATTCGTCACCGACTTTGACACGGCAAAACCTGATGGCGATCTGACAAAGCGCGTTATCGCCCACGCAATGAAGCGCGGTTTGATGCTGCTAAGCTGTGGCATGCATGGCAACGCGATCCGCGTGATGGTGCCCCTGACCGCATCGGACGAGATTGTCGAAGAAGGTCTGGCCATTTTCGAACAGGCCGTCATCGCAGCAATCGCTGAAGAAGCATACTGACCCTCAGTCACTTAGGTGAAAGGCGCGCCGGGAAACCCGCGCGCCTTTTGCGTTTGTGAACTTCCGGGTTCGTTCAGCCGCGTCTGCCTGATCTAGTCGAACGGCACAAAGCTTGATGATTTGGCGCGGCTCCACCGGGTTTTGTTGCCTCGGTAATCCTGCGCATTGTCGTCCAGCAGATACCCCTCGGGCAGATAGCCGTAAACCTCATCGCCCTGCTTCATGCTTTGGTCGCTCTGGCGCAGCATCATATGACGGGGCAGGAAGTCGCTGGGATGTTCCAGCCCTGCAGCGCCCGTCATTTCCCCCAAGGCCTTTAGCGTGTTGCGGTGGAATCGCGCCACCCGTTCGCTTTTGTGGCCCACGTCCAGGGCGCGCTGGCGGATCGGATCCTGAGTCGCAACACCGACGGGACAGTGATTGGTATGGCAGGCCTGCGCTTGGATACAGCCGATCGCAAACATGAACCCACGCGCGGAATTGCACCAATCCGCCCCCAGGGCCAAGGCGCGCGCAATGTCAAAGGCCGACACGACCTTGCCGGCCGCGCCCAGCTTGACCTGATCGCGGATGCCCGCGCCGCGCAGTGTATTGTGCACAAAGGTCAGCCCTTCGACCATTGGCATGCCGACGTGGTTGGCGAATTCGAGCGGTGCCGCGCCTGTGCCCCCTTCTGTGCCATCGACGACGATGAAGTCGGGCACGATGCCCGTATCTAGCATCGCCTTGACCATACACATGAATTCGCGCTGGTGGCCGATGCATAGTTTGAAGCCGACAGGCTTGCCGCCGGACAGGTCGCGCAGTCTGCCCAGAAACTGCATCATTTCAATCGGCGTCCGAAAGGCAGAGTGCGCTGCCGGAGAAATGCAGTCTTCCCCCATCGGCACGCCGCGCGCCTCGGCGATTTCCTTGCTGATCTTTCGGGCGGGCAGCATGCCACCATGGCCAGGCTTCGCCCCTTGGCTAAGCTTCACTTCGATCATCTTGATCTGGTCGCTGCTTGCCTGCTCCCTGAACTTCTCGGGGTCAAACTGACCGTCATCGGTGCGGCACCCGAAATACCCCGATCCCACTTCGTAAATCAGATCACCGCCGCCGGCCCTGTGATATTTGCTGATTCCGCCTTCGCCGGTGTCATGCGCAAATTCGCCCAGCTTGGCACCGGTGTTCAAGGCACTGATGGCATTAGCGGAAAGCGAACCAAAGCTCATTGCAGAGATATTATAGATCGATGCGTTATAGGGTTTGGTGCAATTCTTGCCGCCGATGCGCACGCGAAAGTTGGTGTCTTCAATATGGACCGGCTGAACCGAATGGGTGACCCAGGAATAGCCTGCATCATAAACCCGCATCCGCGTACCGAAGGGCCGCGCGTCTTCCTGACCTTTGGCGCGTTGATACACGAGAGAGCGGTCATCGCGGCTGAACGGTTCTTCGTCCTGATCGGATTCGATCAGGTACTGCCTGATCTCTGGGCGTATCCCTTCAAAGAAAAAGCGCATGTGCCCCAACACGGGATAGTTGCGCAGGATCGAATGTTTTTCCTGAACGACGTCGTAAATACCCATCGCTGACAACGCGCCAAAAAGGATCAGCGGCAGGATGAACCAGGCAGACCAAACCACGATCGAAATCAGTGAAATAACGGTAAGCGCGACCACCAGCGCAAATGGACCATAGCGGCCGAGGGAAGAGATTCTGTTCATGCGTGCTCCTGATAGCCGGTCATTTATGGGCGTGTTTTAAGGTTGCCCGACCGTATAGCACTAAAAAAGTTAAAGTACCCCACAACGGAAAAACTTCGAGGCCGTCAAGAGAATTTGTTCGTTTGATTTTTTCAACAGATTTTAGTTTTTAAGCAGGTGCTGGATTGCCGACTTTAAAATAATACAATGTAATCAGATAATTAAAGTATCTCTTGGGCATGGGTAAATATTTCTGACCATTAAATCCAACGCGTGCCAGATTTTGCATCTCTAGCCCCAAACGCGTGCCAAGACGTCTGTCAGCGGGCCTTGGGGTTGAAAAAAGACCGCTTCAAGACAACAAAATCATCTTGTTTAACCATGATATATCTGCGCTCCTTTAAGGTACCTAAAAACCCGCGCATCAATGACGCTGGTTTCAAGATAACAAATGGGAGACTTCAAATGACTATCCTTAAGTCTATCGCCATCGCATCCGCGCTTGTCGCGGGCACTGCTGCGACTGCGCAAGAAAAATTCATTACCATCGGTACCGGTGGTCAGACGGGTGTTTACTTTGTCGTGGGTCAATCGATCTGCCGATTGGTGAACCGTGACAGCGCGACTACCGGTCTGAAGTGTACTGCCCCATCCACGGGCGGTTCCATTGCCAACATCAACGCCATCAAGGCGGGTGACATGGACATGGGCGTTGCCCAATCCGACTGGCAGTTCCACGCCTATAACGGCACCTCGCAGTTCGAGGGTGACAAGTTCGAAAAAGAGCGGGCCGTCTTTTCCGTCCACTCCGAACCCTTCACCGTGATCGCACGTGCTGATGCGGGCATCGAAAGCTTTGATGACCTTAAAGGCAAGCGCGTCAACGTCGGCAACCCCGGCTCGGGCCAGCTGGCAACGATGGAAGTCGTTCTGGAAGCCAAAGGCTGGACGATGGATGATTTCGCGCTCGCTTCCGAGCTGAAGCCAGCCGAGCAAGCCGCCGCTTTGGGTGACAACAAGGTCGATGCGATCATTTATACCGTTGGCCACCCGAACGGTTCGATCCAGGAAGCCGTTTCCACCGTTGACGCCAAGCTGGTCCCAGTCGAGGGCGAAGCAATTGACAAGCTGGTCGCCGACAACCCCTTCTACGCCTACGCATCCATTCCCGGTGGCATGTACAAGGGTACGGACAGCGAAGTTAAGACATTCGGTGTGAAAGCCACCTTTGTCACGTCCTCTGATGTTGCAGACGATGTGGTGTACGAAGTCGTCAAAGCGGTTTTCGACAACTTTGACCGCTTCAAGAAGCTGCACCCCGCTTTCGAGAACCTCAAAGAAGAAGAGATGATCAAAGACGGCCTGTCCGCACCGCTGCACGATGGTGCGGTGAAGTACTATAAAGAGCGTGGTTGGATGGAATAAACCCCACCTTTCCAAACCAATGATGGATGCAGGGTACGCCCCTGCGTCCATCAGCATTTGACTATGACGCGAAACGACCCAGAAAAATAAAAGATGCACCTGTCTCAAGACGGGGCCGCCAGGGGGACTAGGAATGTCAAACAAAGACCAACAACAAGCTGCCGCCGTGGAAGCCGCCGCAGCAGGCAAAGGCGGATTAAGCCAAGCCGAGCTGGACGCGCTGGTCGCATCGTCCGACACAGGTGGCAGGTCCGCAACCGGGGGCGTCGGATTTTTCCTTGCGATGATTGCCTTGGCGTGGTCGCTGTTCCAGCTTTGGATTGCATCGCCGGTTCCCTTCATCGTCGGTTGGGGTGTCTTCAACGACACTGAAACCCGGTCTATCCACCTTGCATTCGCCATCTTTCTTGGCATCGCCGCCTTTCCTGCCGCCCGCACCAAGGTGCAGCTTGGGCTTGGCGTGATCGTTCCCGTCATGCTTGCCTATCTGTTCATGGTCGGTGCCAAGGACAGCACATCGACATGGTGGATCCCGCTGGTCGCGATTGCGATGGTCGCAACGGTCATTCTGGGATCGCCCAAGAACCGTATTCCGATCTGGGAATGGGCATTGGCCATCGTTGGTGCCGTGTCGGCGCTGTACATCTTTGTCTTCTACCGCGAGATTTCCGGCCGCGTTGGTGCGCCAAATACGCAGGACACTGTCGTTTTCGTCATCGGGATCATGATCCTGCTTGAGGCGACGCGCCGCGCGCTTGGCCCGGCCCTGATGATCGTGGCATCGGTTTTTCTGGTCTACAACATTCTTGGCCCGGTCATGCCGGACATCATCGCGCACAAAGGCAATTCGCTTTCCGAAGTCGTGAACCACCAGTGGATCACGACCGAAGGTGTCTTTGGTATCGCCTTGGGCGTTTCGACGTCTTTCGTCTTCCTGTTTGTGCTGTTCGGAGCCTTGCTGGATAAGGCGGGTGCGGGCAACTATTTCATTCAGGTGGCGTTCAGCCTGATGGGTCACATGAAGGGCGGACCAGCCAAGGCGGCGGTTGTGTCGTCGGCCATGACCGGCCTGATCTCGGGGTCGTCCATCGCAAACGTGGTGACCACTGGAACGTTCACTATTCCGCTGATGAAAAAAGTCGGCTTTTCCTCTGAGAAGGCAGGCGCGGTCGAAGTGGCGTCATCGGTCAACGGGCAGATCATGCCGCCCGTCATGGGGGCTGCGGCCTTCTTGATGGTCGAATATGTCGGCATCCCCTATTTCGACGTGGTCAAGCATGCCTTCGTACCTGCGGTCATTTCGTATATTGCACTGGTCTACATCGTGCACCTTGAAGCATTGAAAGCCGGAATGGTCGGGCTGGAGCGTCCCTATACGCCCAAACCCATCATCCAGCGTCTGCTGGTGACAGCGTTCATCGTCGCCAGCATCTGCGCCCTTAGCTTTGCCGTTTACTATGGTATGGGCTGGCTGCGTCCGGCATTCCCCAACAGTGCGGGTTATATCATATTTGCCGTGCTGACCGCGGTCTATGCGGCCCTGCTGTTCGTCGGCTCCAAAGAAGAACCGCTGAAGCTGGACGATCCGAATGCACCCGTGACGCGCCTGCCGATGCCTGGGCCCACAGTACGGTCGGGCCTGCATTTTATCCTGCCGATCGTCGTACTGGTATGGGCGCTGATGGTCGACCGTCTGTCGCCTGGCCTGTCTGCCTTCTGGGCCACCACATATATGGTGTTCATCCTTGTCACCCAGCGTCCGCTGATGGCAATCTTTCGCGGCGAAAGCCGGTTTGTGAACGATGTCGTTGCGGGCTTCAAGGACTTGATCGACGGGCTTGTCGTCGGTGCGCGTAACATGATCGGAATTGGTATCGCCACGGCGACCGCCGGTATCATCGTGGGCGTCGTCAGCCAAACCGGGGTGGGCTCTGCCCTTGCCGATGTGGTCGAGGTTCTGTCGGGCGGCAATATCCTTGCCATTCTGTTCCTGACCGCCATTTTGTCGCTTATCCTGGGCATGGGCCTGCCAACCACGGCGAACTATATTGTTGTGTCGGCACTGCTTGCCCCTGTCATTGTGACACTTGGTCAGCAAAACGGTCTGATCGTGCCGCTGATTGCGGTCCACCTGTTCGTGTTCTACTTCGGCATCATGGCCGACGTGACGCCGCCGGTGGGGCTGGCCAGCTTTGCGGCGGCTGCCGTTTCTGGCGGTGATCCGATCAAGACCGGTGTCGTCGCGTTCTTTTACAGCCTGCGGACGGCCGCGTTGCCGTTCCTGTTCATCTTCAACACCGAACTGCTGCTGATCAATGTGACGATGGTGCAGGGTATCTTTGTCTTCATTGTCGCGACCATAGCGATGCTGCTGTTCGCAGCCGCGACCCAAGGGTGGTTCATTGCGAAGAACCGCTTCTATGAATCAGCGGCGCTTTTGCTGATCGCCTTCACGTTGTTCCGTCCGGGGTTCTGGATGGATATGGTCGCCCCCCCTTATGCCGAGGAAGCGCCATCGGAGATCGTGCAAGCCGCAGCCGAAACCCCGCCGGGGCAGGATCTGCGCCTGCGGGTGTCAGGTGTCAGCGACTTGGGTGATCCGATTGAATTTGTCGCACTGCTGCCGATTGGCAGCGAAGCAACAGGCGAAGAACGGCTGGCAGCCGCCGGAATCGCGACGCGCATCGACGGAGATAAGATGTTCATTGACGACGTCATCTACGATTCAGCTGCGCAAGCGGCGGGGTTGGATTGGGATCAGGAAGTGCTGCGCGTGCTAAAACCGGTGCCGACACCCAGCAAGTACTGGATGTTTATCCCCGCGCTGTTGTTGCTTGGCCTGATTGTGTTTTTTCAAAGGGGCCGCAACGCGCGCGGTTCCCGGAAAACAGCGACGGTATAGGCAAGATTTTTTGCATGTTACGCATGAAAGCTATGCATAGCGTACTTGGGCTGCCACCAAGTCACCTGTTTAATATTCCCGACGATGGGCGTATGGACAGTCCAACAAAGGCGTCTGGCTGGAATTCTTTCAGCCAGACCAGTCTTATTGGACGGAGTGAGCAACTATGACACCTTTTGCAATTGCAGGCGTGCAGATGTACGTCAACGCCTTGGAATCCAACGTCGCCGGAATGATCCAGCGGCTTGATATCCTGATGGCACGTTTCCCCTGGACACAGATGGTGCTGTTCTCGGAACTTGCCCCTTTTGGTCCGCTGGACCGGTTTGCACTGCCACCTGAAAACGAAACTATTGAGCAGTTTCAGGCCGCAGCACGCAAGCACCGTGTCTGGCTGATACCGGGTTCGATGTTCCTGAAAGACCCGGAAGACGGCCGCGTGTACAACACTGCCGTCGTGATCAACCCCGAAGGCGAGATCATCCGCCGCTACGCCAAGATGTTCCCGTTCCGGCCCTATGAATCGGGCATCGCGGCGGGCACTGAATTCTGCGTGTTTGACGTGCCGGAAGTGGGCCGTTTCGGCCTGTCGATCTGCTATGACATGTGGTTCCCCGAAACCACACGCCAATTGACCAGCCAAGGCGTCGAGGTTCTGTTGACCCCTGTTCTGACGGGCACCACCGACCGTGACGCCGAATTGGCAATCGCCCGCGCGACGGCGGCGCAGTTTCAGTGTTATGTCTTTGCGGTCAATGGTCTGGGGGCCGGCGGCGTTGGCAAATCCCTCGTGGTCGACCCGACGTCGATGGTGCTTCACCAGTCTGCCGGACAGGAAGACATGTTCCCGATCGAGGTAGATCTGTCGATGGTACGCCGCCAGCGCGAAACCGGGATGAAAGGGTTGGGGCAGGTCCTCAAGTCCTTCCGCGACCGGTCGACCGATTTCTCGGTCTATGATCGCAACAGCGGTACCGATGCCTATCTGAACACGCTTGGTCCGTTGGAAATACCGCATCAGGGCACCCGCGCGGGTCTACACGTAGATGTGCCTGCACAGCGCGTGTACGAGGCACCGGTTTTCAAAGGCCAGGAATTCGTACCCGGTTTCACGCAGGTGCAGCCGGAATTCAAACCAGAACCTCTTGCCAACCCTTCGGCAGGGACCGCAGCAGCACCAGCCAGCGCAACCGCGCCCGTCGTGCCAACTGCGGCAACACCTAATCCACCCGTAAAGCCCGGTGTTTTCAACGGGTCCGGGAATTCATCCAGCGGCTAAGCTTCTGCGTTCAGGTCTGGCCAACACGCGGCCAGACCTTAAAATGCACAAGCCGAACGCCCTTAGCGGAGTACGATTGATGCATTCTATGAACGACTATTCCTCAGCCATTCAGCTGAGGTCTGACCGCTGGAGCGCCCTGCGCGAAGCCGCCACAGCGTTGACACGCGACCCGTCGCAGGAGCAGACGGAATTCCTGCGCCAAAAATGTCAGGCGCTGTTTACCTCGCTTTCGGTGATCGAACCCTATTGGGCTTTCCCCGGCATGCCGGCGTTCGAACATCTGATCCGCATGCTGAATCACAACAGCTTTGAAGACATGGCCTTTGCCGTCAACCGCATCACCCGCGCGCTGACAACGGGGGCCTATCGCCGCCGCACGATCCCGCTGGAACGCGACAGCATCGACAGCGAAGACCATGACGACGAAGCCATGCTATCGCCCGAACAGCGCGCGCTGACCAAGCCCTATTTCGAGGTGCTGATCGTCGACGATGTGAACGAGCAGCAGGAACGGTGGCTAAAAGCCAGCGTGACGCGCATGCGCCGCCCCGAAGATCCGTTTATCTACGAGGCCGTCGTCGTGCGGTCGATCGAAGATGCGCTGATTGCGGTGCTGTTCAACCATAACATTCAGGCGATTGTCGTCCGCCCCGGCCTGACGCTGAAATCCAAGATCAACGAACCGATTTTGGCGCGGTCCCTTGCCCGCGCAGGTGGACAGGCGCAAATAGACGCGCTTCAGCCCGAAAACTATGGCCCGGAATTGTGCCGGATGATTGCCAAGGTGCGCCCGGAACTGGATGCCTATCTGGTCACGGAACGGTCCGTCGAAGACATCGCCGGCCTTGATCTGGGGATTTGCCGCCGCGTCTTCTATAACCAGGAAGATTTCATGGAATTGCACCTGAACATCCTGCGCGGCGTTCAGGCCCGGAACAAATCGCCCTTCTTCACCGCCCTTGTTGAATATTCCAAGCAGCCTACGGGCGTTTTCCACGCTATGCCGATCAGCCGGGGCAAATCGATCACCCGGTCGCACTGGATTCAGGATATGGGCGCGTTCTATGGGCCCAACATCTTCCTTGCCGAAACCTCGGCCACGTCCGGGGGGCTGGACAGCTTGCTGGAACCGCATGGTCCCATCAAGGAAGCGCAGGAACTTGCGAGCCGGGCGTTTGGATCAAAGCAGACGTTCTTTGCCACCAATGGCACGTCGACCTGTAACAAGATCGTCGTTCAGGCGCTGGTACGGCCCGGTGACATCGTGCTGGTCGACCGTGACTGCCACAAATCCCACCACTACGGCATGGTACTCGCCGGCGCGCAGGTCTGCTATCTGGACAGCTATCCACTGAATGAATACTCGATGTATGGTGCCGTACCACTGCGCGAGATCAAGCATCAGCTGCTGGCGCTAAAAGCGGCGGGCAAGCTGCATCTGGTGCGCATGTTGCTGCTGACAAACTGCACTTTTGACGGACTGGTTTATAATGTCGAACGCGTCATGGAAGAATGTCTGGCGATCAAGCTCGACCTGATCTTCTTGTGGGACGAAGCATGGTTTGCCTTTGCCCGGTTCAACCCAACTTACCGCCAGCGGACAGGCATGAATGCGGCCAACACCCTGCGCGACCGCTTCAAAACTCCGGCACATATCGAAGCCTATGAAAAACAGCAGGCCAAGCTCAAGGATGCCGATGATGAAACGCTGCTGAACACTCGGCTTATTCCATCGCCCAAGTCACGCGTGCGGGTCTATACCACGCAATCGACCCACAAAACGCTGACTTCGTTGCGGCAGGGATCGATGATTCACGTCAACGATCAGGACTTTAAGGGCGAGGTCGAGCAATCCTTCCACGAAGCCTATATGACCCACACGTCGACATCGCCGAACTATCAGATCATCGCATCGTTGGATGTGGGTCGCAGGCAGGTCGAACTTGAAGGTTTCGAATTCGTGCAGCGCCAGATCGAAGCGGCCCTGTCGATGCGTCGCGCGATCACCGACCATCCGTTGTTGAACAAGTATTTCAAGGTGCTGACCGCAGGCGACATGATTCCCGAAGAATATCGCGAAAGCGGGGTCAAAAGTTATTACGATCAGCAGCAAGGCTGGACCGACATGTGGGACTGCTGGGAACAAGACCAGTTCGTTTTGGATGCCAGCCGCGTCACCTTGTTGGTGGGCGGCACGGGCTGGGACGGCGACACGTTCAAGACCGATATCCTGATGGATAAATACGGCATCCAGATCAACAAGACTTCGCGCAATACCGTCTTGTTCATGACCAACATCGGCACGACGCGGTCCTCGGTGGCCTATCTGATCGAAGTGCTGGTCGAGATCGCCAAATCGCTGGACGATCTGCTGGACGATGCCAGCAAGATGGAACGCCGGTCGTTCGACAACCGCGTGTCGAACCTGATGGAAAACTATCCGCCGCTGCCCGATTTCAGCCGCTTCCACGAAGCGTTCCGTGCCGATGACATCACATCGGAAGGGGACATCCGCACCGCGTTCTTCCTGGCCTATGATGAAAAGAACACGGACTACCTTGATCTGAACGGCACCCTGCGCGAGGCGATGGACGCAGGCAAGACAGTCGTTTCGGCGAGCTTTATCATTCCCTATCCGCCGGGCTTTCCGATCCTTGTTCCCGGACAGGTGGTCAGTCAGGAAATCCTGTCATTCATGCGCGCCTTGGACGTGAGCGAGATTCACGGCTATCGCCCGGATCTGGGATTGCGCGTCTTTACCGACGCAGCGCTGAAACGCGTGCGTAAAAAAAATCTTTCGTCTTCACCCGATTAAGACCAAGCAAAGGACCCAATAATCATGGCAACCACTGTTCTCAAGAATATCTCAGAAATCCGCCGGTTCTTTCACCGCAACGAAGACCCGATCTATTTCATTTCGGCGACCAACTTTAATCTGTTGGGCCTCGATGAATGGGTGAAGAATTTCAAGTACATCTGCTACATCGACTGTTACGGAGGCAAGCACCCCAATGTGTTCTGCCCGTCTGAACAGCCGCACGCTGAATTCCAAAGCATCGAAGACATCAACAACTACCTGTTGCAGCACAAGGAGGTGATTGATTTCATCAAGCGTCGCGGCGGCAAGCCCAAGTTCGTGTTTTTGATGTTCGACGAAGAAACCGAACGCTTGTCCAAGGAACTGGGTGCCGATGTATGGTTCCCCAAGGCCAAGTTGCGCATGGCGATGGATAACAAGATCGAAACCGTCCGCATCGGCAACAAGGCGGGCGTGCCATCGGTGCCGAACGTGCTGGCCGAGGTCAAGGATTACGAAGACCTTAGAAAGACCTGCGAAAAGGCAGGCATCGGTCACGATCTGGTGCTGCAATCGGCCTTTGGCGACAGCGGCCATACGACGTTCTTCATCAAATCCGAAGCGGATTTCCGTCGCCATGAATCAGAGATCGTCGGCGAAGGCGAGATCAAGATCATGAAGCGGATCGATTGCCGGGGATCCGCGATCGAGGCCTGTGCCACCAAGGAAGGCACGATCGTTGGCCCCTTGATGACCGAACTTGTCGGTTTCAAGGATCTGACGCCCTATCGCGGCGGCTGGTGTGGCAACGAAATCCTGTCCACCGCCTTTCCACCCAAGGTGCGCCAGAAGGCCCGCGAGTTGACCTTTAAGTTCGGCGAACAGTTGCGCAAGGAAGGCTATCGCGGCTATTTCGAACTGGATTTCCTGATCGACAAGAAAACCGGCGATCTTTGGCTGGGCGAATTGAACCCACGCATCACAGGCGCGTCGTCAATGACCAACCACGCGGCTTTTGCCCATGCGGATGCGCCGCTGTTCCTGTTCCACCTGCTTGAATTCTCGAAGAAGAAATTCCAGCTGGACGTGGATGAGCTGAACAACCGCTGGGCCGACCCCGAAATGATCGACGGCTGGTCACAGATGGTGATCAAGCACACAGAAGACAGTGTCGATATCTGCACCGAAGCGCCCGAAACCGGCATTTACAAAATGCTGGAAGATGGCCGCGTGGTGTTTGACCGCTTTGACTATCACCGCCGCGCCGTCGAATCCGAGAACGAAGCGTTCTTCCTGCGGATTTTGCAGCCGGGTGACTACCGCTATGAAGGTGCCGACATTGGTATCCTTGTGACACGCGGACGGTCGATGACAAAAAGTTTCGAGTTGAACGATCGCGCGAAAAAGTGGATTCACGGAATCAAGAAGTCGGTCAGCGGCCGGCCATTGCCAGTCGCCGAAGCGGGGCCAGCCCTGTCTGATCCGGCGTTCAAGATCCTGTAAGGAACCGAAAGGGCAGCTAATGCTGTGGCGCGCCATTTCAGAAGATCTGCCCGGTCCAAAGTGGGCCGGGCTTTTCGCCGAATATTGGCCTGACTATCGTAACTGGTGGCTCAAGGAAGGCGAAGCCGTGCGCCCAACCTATGCCGAATGTCGTCGCGCGCTGATTACCCACATGCCCGAAATCGTGCCGCTTTACGAGGAACTGTGCGAACATGTGGGGGGCGGTGATATCGCCGCGCGGTTTCTGAGTTTTTACTGCCCGCCACCTTATCTGTCGGGCTGCAGTCAGGCGATCTGGGCTGGCAAGGAACCGGTCATGGTGCGCAACTATGACTATAACGTAAACGCCTTTGACAGTCTGGTGCTGCACACCGGCTGGCAGGGCCGCAAGGTGATGGGCACCTCGGACGGGCTGTTTGGCCTTGTCGACGGGGTAAATGACGCCGGGCTGTCCATTTCGCTGACATTCGGGGGCAGGCGGGTTGTCGGCCTCGGGTTCGGAGTGCCGCTGATCCTGCGCTATGTGCTGCAAACCTGCGAAACCACCGAACAAGCCAGCGCGGTTCTTGCGCGCGTACCGACACACATGAGCTATAACGTCACGGTTCTGGACCGAAAGCGCAAGTACGTCACAGCGTTGATGGCCCCCGATCGGCCGACGATCCTGACCAATGCGGCCGTGGCCACGAACCATCAGGAAACCGTGGAATGGATCAGCCACGCCCGGTTCACCGCGACCGTCGAACGCGAACGCTATCTGTTGCAGCGCCTGCGCTTTCACCGTGATCCCGAAGAGAAATTTATTGGTACGTTCCTGAAACCGCCGCTATATTCGCACGCGTTTAAAGCCGGGTTTGGGACACTTTATACGGCCGTGTACCGCCCACGCAAAAGACAGATGGAATTGCGCTGGCCGGGCACCGTCTGGCCCCTGTCGATCGAGAAGTTCGAGGAAGGGTCGCGCAATGTGCTGCTGCCCGGTGTCGCCTAACCCCTTTCGCAAAGGATAGACCCATGTCGCATATTTTCCCCCGCCATACCCGCAACCTGCCGCCCGTCGCCGTTGATGGTCAGGGCTGCTATCTGACGGATGCCAGTGGCAAGAAATATCTTGATGCGTCGGGGGGTGCTGCGGTCAGCTGCCTTGGCCATGGTGACACGGCGGTGATCGACGCGATCAAGGCTCAGCTGGATGATCTGGCCTATGCGCATACCGGGTTTTTCACATCGGAACCGGCGGAAAAGCTGGCGGATTTGTTGATTGCGCACGCCCCCGGTGATCTGGACCGCGTATATCTGGTGTCCGGCGGATCAGAGGCGGTCGAGGCCGCACTGAAACTGGCCCGGCAGTATCACGTGGAGCGCGGTCAGCCCGAACGCGGCCGCATCATCGCCCGCAAGCAAAGCTATCACGGCAACACCATCGGTGCGCTGTCGGCAGGCGGTAATGAATGGCGTCGGGCGCAGTTCGCGCCATTGTTATTGGACATCAGCCATATCGACCCATGTTATGAATACCGGCTGAAGCATGACAGCGAGACATCCGAAGAATATGGCCTACGCGCCGCCAATCTGCTTGAAGAGGAATTGCTGCGCGTTGGCCCCGAAACCGTGATGGCGTTTATCGCAGAACCTGTTGTGGGCGCGACGTCGGGCGCGCTGACGGCAGCCCCCGGCTATTTTAAACGCATCCGCGAAATCTGCGATCAATACGGTGTTTTGCTGATCCTGGACGAGGTGATGTGCGGGATGGGACGCACCGGCGCGCTGTTCGCCTGCACCCAAGACGACGTCAGCCCCGATATTCTGTGCATCGCCAAAGGTTTGGGCGGCGGATACCAACCCATCGGCGCGATGCTGTGTTCGGCGCGGATATACGAAACAATAGCATCGGGTACCGGGTTTTTTCAACATGGGCACACCTATATTGGCCACCCCACCGCAGCGGCCGCCGGTG
>JBFGFW010000005.1:0-20398 GCA_041579395.1 Sulfitobacter sp. | reverse complement strand
TGGGATTTCATCAAGAAAAAGTTGATCCTGCCCTATCTGGATGTGGATCTGAAATACTACGATCTGGGGATGGAGGTCCGCGACGAAACTGACGACCAAATCACCATCGACGCCGCCAATGCCATCAAGCAATACGGCGTTGGCGTCAAATGCGCGACGATCACCCCTGACGAGGCGCGCGTCGAAGAATTCGGTTTGAAAAAGATGTGGCCTTCGCCCAATGGCACGATCCGCAACATCTTGGGCGGGGTGATCTTTCGCCAGCCGATCATCTGCAAGAACGTGCCGCGGCTGGTGCCGGGTTGGACCAAGCCCATCGTCGTGGGCCGTCATGCGTTTGGCGATCAGTACAAGGCCACCGATTTCAAATTCCCCGGCAAGGGCAAGCTGACCCTGAAATTTGTCGGTGACGACGGCACCGAAATTGAACGCGAGGTATTCGATGCCCCCGACGCCGGGGTCGTGATGGCGATGTACAACCTGGACAAATCCATCATCGATTTCGCCCGCGCTTCGCTGAACTATGGTCTGAACCTTGGGTGGCCGGTGTATCTGAGCACGAAAAACACGATCCTCAAGCAATATGACGGCCGCTTTCTTGAATTGTTCCAGCATATCTATGAGACTGAGTTTGCTGACAAATTCGAGGCTGCAGGCATCACCTATCAGCACCGTTTGATAGATGACATGGTGGCCTGCGCGATGAAATGGAACGGTGGCTATGTCTGGGCGTGCAAGAACTATGATGGTGACGTGCAATCTGACACCGTGGCGCAGGGTTTCGGGTCATTGGGGCTTATGACATCGGTTCTGATGACGCCGGACGGCCAAACCGTCGAAGCAGAGGCCGCGCACGGCACCGTCACCCGCCACTACCGCCAGCACCAAAAGGGTGAGGAAACCTCGACCAACTCAATCGCGTCGATTTATGCATGGACCGGCGGGCTCAAGCATCGCGGCAAACTGGATGGCAACGACGCGCTGATCCGATTTGCTGACACGTTGGAAAAGGTCGTGGTCGACACCGTCGAGAACGGGCACATGACCAAGGATCTGGCTCTGCTTGTCGGCCCCGATCAAGGCTGGCTGACCACGATGGGCTTTCTTGAAAAGGTCGACGAGAACCTGAACAAGGCGCTGAAAGGCTAAGGTCATCGGACTGCCCTTGTACGGCGGCCCGGATTTCATTTCTGGGCCAGCATAAATCATCGGGGCGCTGATCATTGTCAGAGGCCACCGTTCGGGCCACGTTCATGCGAAAACGCACCCACGAAAGGCAATCGTTTCAATGCACTATCTATGGCTTTTCATCGCGATCATCTCTGAAACGATGGGCACGACAGCCCTGCAGGCGTCGCAGCAATTCACGCGGCTATGGCCTTCGGTTGGGGTTGTGGTGTTCTATCTTGTGTCTTTCTACTTCATGGCGCTGGCGCTCAAGGTGATGCCCGTCGGCATCGTCTATGCCATCTGGTCGGGCCTTGGAATCGTGTGCATTGCCGCCATCGGTTTTGTGATCTTTGGCCAGAAGCTGGACATGGCTGCCCTTTTGGGGCTGATGTTGATCATTGCGGGCATTTTGGTCATCCACCTGTTTTCAAACACGACGACGCACTAGCACCAAAGCGCGGGGAACCTTAGCCCACCTGCAGGCGTTTGTGACACGCGCACAAGATGAAAGAGATTGATGTTTGATAGCCTAAGCTCTCTTTGGAGCACCCTTCCCGCCCCGCTGCGCGACCAGCTGGAAGGATACGCCACCGGGTTTTGGAGCGTGCTGCCGCAGCTTGTCCTGTCCATCGTCTTTATTATCTTTTTATGGGTGATCGTGCGGATCATCCAATCCGTCGTTCCCAAAGCGCTGCGCCGCGCCCGCATGCGAAGGGCGCTGGTCGACGTGATCATGATGCTGATCACCGTGGGCATCTGGCTGTTTGGGATGCTGATTGCGGTAACGATCGCCTTTCCCACGATCACCCCTGGCAAGGCTTTGACGGCACTGGGTGTCGGTGGTGTCGCCATTGGTTTCGCCTTCAAGGATGTCTTCGAGAATTTTCTGGCTGGCATTCTGCTGCTGATGCGCGAGCCGTTTTCGGTTGACGACTACATTGAATGCGAAGGCATCGAAGGCCAGGTCGAAGAGATCACCATCCGCGACACCCATGTGCGCCAGACGGACGGACAACTTGTGGTGGCCCCGAATGCGATGTTTTTCAAGAATCCGGTCACCATCCGCACCGCCCGAGACGTGCGCCGCACCACCATCATCTGCGGCGTCGCCTACGGCGAAGATGTGGATGTTGCCCGCGATGTGATTGCCAATGCCGTGCGCAGTGTCGACGCGGTGCGCGACGACGTGCGAGATGTTGAAATCTTTGCACAGGAATTTGCCGACAGTTCGATCAATTTCGAAGTGACATGGTGGACCGGGTCCAGACCTATCGACATCCGCAGCAGCCGCGACAAGGTGGTGTCGGCCGTCAAACGCGCGCTTGATGACGCCGGCATTGAAATTCCGTTCCCCTATCGTACCCTGACGTTCAAGGAACCGCTGCCGCTGCGCGATCACCGCGACACCAAGGACGCAGCGGAAAAGGACTCCGACGCAAGCTGATTGGCTTTAGGGCTGGCTTTCCAACGCGCGGCGCGGTATGCGCGGCGCAAATGCTGCGGTGCAACAGCGCACGCGGTCTCCTCCCGACTCAAAGGCATACCCCAATGGACATGCGCAACATCGCAATCATCGCTCACGTTGACCACGGCAAAACCACGCTGGTCGACGAACTTTTGAAACAATCCGGTACCTACCGCGAAAACCAGGCGACCACTGAACGCGCCATGGACAGCAATGATCTGGAACGCGAGCGCGGAATTACCATCTTTGCCAAGCCCACATCGGTTGAGTGGAAAGGCGTTCGCATCAACATCGTCGACACCCCCGGCCACGCCGATTTCGGTGGCGAGGTGGAGCGTATCCTGTCCATGGTCGATGGCGTCGTGCTTCTGGTCGACGCGGCTGAAGGCCCGATGCCGCAAACGAAATTCGTGACCTCCAAGGCGCTGGCGTTGGGGCTGAATCCGATCGTTGTGCTGAACAAAGTCGACAAGAACGACGCCGAGCCCGACCGCGCGCTGGACGAATGTTTCGACCTGTTTGCCAACTTGGGTGCAAATGACGAACAGCTGGATTTCCCGCACATGTACGCGTCGGGCCGCAACGGCTGGGCTGACATGGAATTGGACGGCCCGCGCAAAGATCTGTCGGCGCTGTTCGACATGATCGTAGAACACGTCAAAGCCCCAAAGCAGCTCAAAGACATCGACAAGCCGTTTACCATGCTGGCGACCACCCTGGGCGCTGATCCGTTCATCGGTCGGATGCTGACGGGTCGTGTCGAAACCGGCAAATTGAAGACGGGCGAGCAGGTCAAGGCGCTGGCGCGCGACGGCAAGTTGATCGAAAACTTTCGGGTGACCAAGATCACCGCGTTCCGCGGGCTGAGCCAGCAGCCGATCGATGTGGCCGAAGCAGGCGATATCGTGTCGATTGCCGGGATGACCAAAGCCACCGTGGCCGACAGCATCGTTGCGCAATCCGTCGACGTGGCCCTGCCCGCGCAGCCCATCGATCCACCGACCATCACCATCACCTTTGGCATCAATGACAGCCCGCTGGCCGGTCGTGACGGCAAAAAAGTGCAGTCGCGGGTCATCCGTGACCGCCTGATGAAAGAGGCCGAATCAAACGTGGCGATCAAGGTCACCGACACACCCGGCGGCGAAGCCTTTGAAGTGGCCGGTCGCGGCGAGCTTCAGATGGGTGTTTTGATCGAAAACATGCGGCGCGAAGGGTTCGAACTCAGCGTCTCGCGCCCGCAGGTGTTGTTCCGCGAAGGCGAGAACGGCGAACGGCTTGAGCCTATCGAAGAAGTCACCATCGACGTGGACGATGAATATTCCGGTGCCGTGATCGAAAAAATCACCGGTCCCCGCAAGGGCGAATTGGCCGAAATGAAACCCGCCGGTGCCGGCAAGACCCGCATCATCGCGTTGGTCCCATCGCGCGGCCTGATCGGGTATCACGGTGAATTTCTGACCGATACGCGTGGTACCGGCGTCTTGAACCGTGTTTTCCACAGCTGGGCCCCGCACAAGGGCGCGATTCCGGGCCGCCGCGCAGGCGTTCTGATTTCGATGGAGAACGGCACTTCGGTTTCCTATGCGTTGTGGAAGCTGGAAGACCGCGGCAAGTTCTTTATCGGGGCGCAGGAAGCCGTCTATCAGGGCATGATCATCGGCGAGCACAGCCGCGACAACGATCTGGAAGTGAACCCGTTGAAGGGCAAGCAGTTGACCAACGTGCGGGCATCCGGCACCGACGAAGCCGTGCGTCTGACCACACCGGTGACGATGACGCTGGAGCAGGCCATCGCCTATATCGATGACGATGAGCTGGTGGAAGTCACGCCAAATGCGATCCGGATGCGCAAGCGCTATCTGGACCCGCATGAGCGCAAGCGGATGGCGAAATCTGCCTGATCTGAGGTTGGACTGGGGGGTTGCCCCAGACCCCAGGATTTTTGACCATTTGGAAGGGGAGCGTATGCGCTCCCCTTTTTCGTGGGGCCAAGCGGGGGTTGGTTCGGGGCATGTGTGGCCTGTGCGGCGAGCGATCCTGATCTCGGCGCGAATCGAAGCTGCCCAGACGAAACACCCTTTTGACCGCCGATGCGGGGTATAACCGCGTGCCGCAGCCGTGCCAAAACATGGCGCGGCACAGTCGAAATGTCAGTCTTCGATTTCGATGACCATCAATTCCCGCTCGGATGCGCCTTTTGCATGGGCTAGCGCGGCTTGGTAGGATGGTGAATTGTAGCAGGCCACGGCTTCTTCCAGCGAGGGAAAGCGCGCTACCACGTTGCGGGGGCGCTCCTTGCCTTCAAGTTGCTGGAAACGCGCGCCACGCGCGAGGAACTTGCCGCCATGGTCCGCGATTGCAGGGCCCGCAAGCTTGGCATATTTGCCATAGGCATCTTCGTCTGTGACAGTGACGTGGGCGATCCAGAGAGCTGGCATCAGGTTATCCTTTCAATATCGCTTCGGCAGCGGCAATGGCCGCGTCGGCGTTAGACACATCTTTGGCACCGCCTTGGGCCATGTCAGGACGACCGCCGCCGCCCTTGCCACCCAGTTCTGATACCACGGTTTTCACAATATCGACGGCAGAGATCTTGCTGACCAGATCGTCGGTGACTCCAGCCGCCACGGCGGCCTTGCCATCTGCATCGGCAATCATCAGCACCACGCCGCTGCCGAGCTTGGCCTTGAAATCATCGACGAGCGCTGGCAGGTCCTTTCCCGTGACACCCGACAATACTTGCGCCATGAAAGCGACCCCGTTCACGTCGCGTGACGTGGGCGCGGCAGTGCCCCCGCCGCCCCCCGACATCGCAAGCTCGCGTCGCAGCTGCGCGACCTCATTGACCAGGGCGCGCCGTTCGTCCAGCAGGGCGCGCACGCGAGCGGGCACATCGGCGGTCGAGGTTTTCAGATCACCTGCCACGCGCGACAACGCCGCTTCCTGCGCGCGCAACCACATCAGCGCCTCGTTGCCGGTCAACGCTTCGATCCGGCGGATGCCGGAACTGCTGGAACTGTCGCCCAACAAAACAAACGCACCGATATCGCCGGTCTGGCGCACATGCGTGCCCCCGCAGAGTTCCAGCGAATATGTCGCCCTGTCCGCCCCCTTGCCCGAACCGCGCTTGCGACCCATCGACACCACGCGGACTTCGTCGCCGTATTTTTCGCCAAACAGCGCCTGCGCGCCCAGACCACGGGCGTCGTCAGGCGTCATGATACGGGTGTCGACCGGCGCATTCTGGCGGATATAGCTGTTCACTTCCTGCTCGACCTGAGATAGCTCCGCCGCCGACATCGCGCTGTTGTGGCTGTAGTCAAACCGCAAACGGTCGGCAGCGTTCAATGAACCGCGTTGCGCCACGTGATCGCCAAGCGCGTTGCGCAATGCCTCGTGCAGCAAATGCGTGGCGGAATGGCTGGCGCGAATGGCCGTCCGGCGGACGTGATCCACCTCGAGCACAGCCGCCTGTGCGTTGGCAATCGTGCCTTCTGTGACCTCGCCGAAATGAATGAACACGCCGGCAGTTTTGCGGGTGTCGGTGACAGTCACGAGGCCAGTGTCCGTCCTGATCAGACCGGTGTCACCCACCTGCCCGCCGCTTTCAGCGTAAAACGGCGATTGGTTCAACGCGATCTGAACCTTTTCACCAGCCTTGGCATCCGGTACCTGCACGCCATCCTGAACCAGCGCGACGATCTGGCCTTCGGCGGTTTCGGTGTCATAGCCCAGAAAATCGGTGGTGCCGGATTTCTCGGCGACATCAAACCACACAGTCGCATCCGCAGCTTCTCCCGACCCGGACCATGCCGAGCGGGCCTGCGCTTTTTGTTGGTCCATCGCCGCGTTGAAGCCGTCGATGTCAACGCCGCGGTCCTGTTCGCGCATGGCATCCTGGGTCAGATCAATGGGAAACCCGAACGTGTCGTACAGCTTGAACGCCGCCGCCCCCGACAGGTTTGCGCCTTCGGGAAGCGTTTTGACTTCATCGTCCAGCAGCTTCAAACCGCGCTCAAGCGTCTGTTTGAACCGGGTTTCTTCCAGCAATAATGTCTCGGTGATCAGCGATTGGGCCTGACCCAGTTCGGGATAGGCACCGCCCATCTGGCGCACCAATTCCGGTACAAGCCGGTGCATCAGCGGATCCTTGATACCCAGCAAATGGGCGTGTCGCATCGCACGGCGCATGATCCGGCGCAGCACATAGCCGCGTCCGTCGTTGGATGGCATCACCCCATCAGCGATCAGAAACGATGTCGAACGCAGATGGTCCGCAATGACGCGGTGATGGGTCTTACCGGGCCCGTCGGGGTCGGTATTCGATGCGTTTGCGCTGGCAACAATCAGATTGCGCATCAGATCGGTGGCGTAGTTGTCGTTGGTGCCCTGAAGCAAGGCGGCAACCCGTTCGATTCCCATGCCGGTGTCGATCGATTGGTTGGGCAGCGGCTTGCGGGTACCATCCTCAAACTGTTGATACTGCATGAACACGAGATTCCAGATTTCGACGAACCGGTCACCGTCTTCCTCCGGGGAGCCCGGAGGGCCACCCCAAATGTGCTCGCCGTGATCATAGAAAATCTCTGAACATGGACCGCAAGGGCCGGTCGGGCCCATCATCCAAAAGTTGTCGTCGGTCGCGATGCGGATAATCCGGTCGTCCGGTAAACCGGCGATCTTTCTCCACAAATTTGCCGCTTCATCATCGGTGTGATAAACAGTCACGTAAAGCCGCTTGGGGTCGATCCCCAGCTCTTTGGTGATCAATTCCCACGCAAAGGCGATGGCTTCCGCCTTGAAATAATCGCCAAAGCTGAAATTCCCCAGCATTTCAAAAAAGGTGTGGTGCCGCGCGGTATAACCCACGTTGTCCAGATCGTTGTGCTTGCCGCCTGCCCGTACGCATTTCTGCGCCGTAGTCGCACGCTTGTAGTCTCGGGTTTCGACGCCGGTGAACAGGTTCTTGAACTGGACCATGCCAGAATTGGTAAACATCAACGTCGGGTCATTGCGCGGCACGAGGGGGCTGGAGGGCTGCACGGAGTGTCCCTGCTTTTCAAAATAACCCAGAAAGGTTGATCGGATATCGTTCAGCGTCTTCATATGCGGGGCCTTTCGAGGGGCAAATTGACTTGCAATTCAAATAGCCGCGCGACGGACCACTGTCCATGGGGCTGGACCGACGAAAAAGGGCGCGCCCCTATGGCACGCCCTTGTCACGATCTGTCTTTTGCTGAAATCAGGCTTCGAGGATGTCGATATCGTCGTTTTCGGAGCCGCCAAAATCAAGCCCGTGGGCGGCGCGGATCTTGTCTTCGATCTCTATCGCCATGGCGGTGTTTTCTTTCAGGAACGTCTTGGCGTTCTCACGCCCCTGCCCGATCCGTTCGTCGCCATAGCTGAACCACGATCCGGATTTGTCGACCACGCCCGCCTTGACGCCCAGATCCAGAAGTTCTCCCATCTTCGAGATACCTTCGCCATACATTATGTCAAATTCAACCTGCTTGAAGGGTGCCGCGACCTTGTTTTTCACCACCTTGACGCGGGTGGCGTTGCCAACAACCTCGTCACGGTCCTTGAGTGCGCCAATGCGGCGGATATCCAGACGGACGGACGAGTAGAATTTCAGCGCATTGCCACCCGATGTCGTCTCGGGAGAGCCGAACATCACGCCGATCTTCATGCGAATCTGGTTGATGAAGATCACCATGCAGTTTGAACGGCTGATCGATCCGGTCAGTTTGCGCATGGCCTGGTTCATCAGGCGCGCCTGGACGCCGACCGAACTGTCGCCCATTTCACCCTCAAGTTCCGATTTCGGCGTCAGTGCGGCTACGGAATCGACGACGACCATGTTGACCGCCCCCGAACGCACCAGCGTATCAACGATTTCGAGCGCCTGTTCACCGGTGTCGGGCTGCGAAATCAGCAACTCATTGATGTCGACGCCCAGCTTTTTGGCATAAGCCGGGTCCAGCGCGTGTTCGGCATCTACAAAGGCGCAGACCCCGCCCTGCTTTTGCTGCTCGGCCACGCAGTGCAGCGTCAGTGTCGTCTTGCCCGAGCTTTCGGGCCCGTAAATCTCGATGATCCGCCCCATGGGCAAGCCGCCAATGCCAAGGGCGATATCCAGTCCCAGCGATCCGGTAGAGCTTGATTTGATGTCCTGAATGGCACCTTCGGCCCCCAGCTTCATGATCGAGCCCTTGCCGAACTGGCGTTCAATCTGAGCCAGCGCACTGTCGAGGGCCTTTTGCTTTTCAGCTTGTTTCTTGGTGTCCATTGTCAAAAGATCTGCCGTTGCCATGATAGGTTATCCTCTTAGTGTCACAGTGGTCTGGTCGCCGCAATCGTTCGCGTGCCCCACGTTGGTTTTGTTCTATGTTCGTTCCTTATGAGACCAAAGGAAGAACATTTCAATCGAATTGTTTCTGGTTCCATCTTTTCACCCAACAGATTAAAAAGGAATTTACGATTTGTTGATTTATGCGGCCGGATAAGGAATTTCTTGCAGATGCTTGTATTCTTTAAGGAAAGGCTGGCGTTTCTTTCGGTACCAAAGACCGGAACCACGGCGTATGAAAGCGCGCTTGCCGCACGGGCTGACATGGTGATTTCGGAACCCCCGATGCTGAAACATGCGCCGGTCTATCGCTACAATCGTTTCGTGCGGCCGATGTTCTTAAAAGTCTGTGACGTCGAGCTGGAATTGATGGCGGTGATGCGCGAACCGATCAGTTGGCTTGGAAGCTGGTACCGCTACCGCCGCCGCCCTTTCATGGAGGGTAAGCCCAATGCCACATTCGACGTCACCTTTGATGAGTTCATTCTGGCGTATATGAAGGGAAACAAACCCGGTTTCGCAGATGTGGGCAGTCAGCTGAACTTCATGGCCCCGCAACCCAACGGAACGGGAATTACCCATTATTTCAGATACGAGGATCAACCGCGCCTTCAGGATTTTCTCGAGGATCGGCTGAATGTGACGCTGGACCTAAAGCTTGAAAACGTGTCGCCCCCCATGCACCTTGCCTTATCTGCGGATGTCGAAGACCGGTTCCGTCGCAAGTTTGCCGATGAGTTTGCCCTTTACGCGTCAATCCCCTGATCATCGCATCTGACGGTGCACCGTGTTCGTGAGATCCGTCAAAGAGAACGGTTTAGGTAAGAACACTGAATTCGGGATTGCCAGCTGCGCCGCCCCGAAGCTGTCCTCGGCATAGCCTGACACGAACACCACGGGCACACCGGGCCTGCTTTTCAAAGCCTCGCGGACCCACGTGGGCCCATCCATCCCGGGCATTATGACATCTGTCACGAAGACATCGATGTTCAGGGTCTTATCCTCCAGCGTTTTCAGCGCACCTTCTGCAGAGTCAGCCTCAAGGACGGTATAGCCGCGCATCCGCAGGGCGCGGCTGGCAAATGCGCGCACGGGTGCCTCGTCTTCGACCAGCAACACGATCCCGTCATCATGATTGGCGCTGGCGACGGCGACAAGCGCTGGCAACGGTTCCTTTCTCGGCACCGCTTGTTGCGCAAGGACTGGGAAATACAAGATAAAAACCGTTCCCACGCCAACAGCACTATCGACAAAAATAAAACCGCCCGACTGTTTTATAATGCCATAGGCCGTGGACAATCCCAGCCCGGTCCCCTCGCCGGTGCGTTTGGTGGTAAAGAAGGGTTCAAACACCTTTTGCAGCTTGTCGGGGGGAATCCCTTGCCCCTCATCTGCGACCTGGACAGTCACGTATTTTCCGGCAGGCACAGTCACCTCGTCGCGCGACAACGCCACGACCAGATCGATACATTCGGTCGTGATCTTGATTTCGCCGCCGGCGGGCATTGCATCGCGCGCATTGACAACAAGGTTCATCAACACCTGCTCAAGCTGACGCTTATCTGCACGGATCGGCTGCAGCACCGGATCATGGCTGAGGGTCAGCGTCACTTTCTCGCCCACCAGACGGTTCAGCAGATGGGTCAAGTCGGCAAGCGTATCGCGCATGTTCAGGGTTTCGGGGCGCAGCGTCTGCTTGCGCGAGAATGCCAGCAACTGCCCGACAAGGGCGGCCGCGCGGTTGGCGTTCTGGTTGATCTGGACCAGATCGCTGTAATCAGAATCGCCCTGATCGTGGCGCAGCAGCAATAGGTCGCAATGCCCCGAAATTGCCGTCAGCAGATTGTTGAAATCATGTGCAACACCACCCGCAAGCTGGCCGATCGCCTGCATCTTCTGGCTTTGCACGAACTGCGCCTCAAGCGTTTTCAGTTCTGTCGCATCATTAAGCACGGCAATCAGCGCGGGATCGCCATCTTCGGACACCAGATTCAGTGTCACCTGGACGAAAACCTCGCGGTCATCCCGCTTGAGCCGCAAAAATTCGGATTTCTGGACCAACCTGCCGTCCAGCGTGTCTGACAACCAGTCGGTGATCGACCGCCCCAACCCCTCCATCAAGATCGACAGGTGCACCTGCGGCACCAGGGCGCTGCCAATCAGTGCGGAAGCCATGGGATTATAGGACATCACCGACCCATCCGGGGCAATCTTGACCAGCGGGATGGGCAATTGCTGAAAGGCCTGCCAACCCAGATCCGCAGAATGGCCGGCATGGCCAGGCAATAGGTACATGGCGCGGCGGCCCGCACCGGCGGCCACTTCCGCCACCAGCATGATCTCGGACCCTTCTGCGGTCATCACCTCGGCCAACGCACCATGAGAGACGGGGAGCTTTTTGAACAGCCGATCCATTGATTTGATCCGGCTTCCGATCAATGCGCGGGCGGCATCATTAACGAACAATATCGCGCCTGAACGTCCCAACATCAGCATCGGCAGCATCTGGTCATTGGTCGCGCGCCGCTGCGGGGGGGGTTCCTGGATCGCTTCGAGGCGCCACAAGAACCCTTCAGCGACGCGGTGCACCGACAGGCGCATCTGGCCGGTGCGCGTGACGATATCCTCCTGTGCGGAGCCAGATTCTGTCGCTCGGGTTTGCAAGCGGAAGACGATGCTGGCCGGGTTTGCGAATTGGCTGTCCATCAGCGCGGTGACGGTCTGTGCGGTACCGTAGTTGAACCAACGTGCTGCCGCCATGTTCTGTGCGGTGAGACCGCCGTTTTCGTCGGCAAATATACTGGGACTGGCGTCATGCGCGATGAAATCAGCCACCGCTGTCTGTGCCTTGTGTGCCCGTTTGCGCCGCACGAGCTGCATAACGGAGCCGCACAAGGCCACAAGGGCCACCGCCCCCGCAACGGACAGCAGAATCAACGCATGTGTGCGCGACGGTACGACAAAAGACAGACCTGCCGTGACACCGGAAAGAAAAAGGAGCATCACCAGACGTTTACGCACGTTTGGGGCCGAGTTGGCTGGCTTATCTGGCAAAAATTGCACCCGTCCGCAATGAAACACTCGATCATCTACGCGCGGGAAGGTTAATTGGCTGTTAAACTACGACATCACCGCCCTTAAAACACGCTAAGGTTGATAATACACGATTTGACACACGCTTCAAGTGCGCCGCAAAGAACCCGTCTCCATCGCCGTCCACGTCAAACCTTTCAGACGAAATTTGGACCCAATCGGGATGCCTGCTCAGGAAGGCGGCTATTCGGTCCTCGTTTTCACACGTCAGCACCGAACAGGTGGCGTAGACCATATCCCCCTTAGGGGCCGTCAGCGCAATTGCTGCGTCCAGAATACTGTCTTGGGTCTGTATCAGCGCCTGCAATCTGCTGTCGGTGAGGGTCCATTTGGCCTCAGCAGACCGCCGCCATGAGCCACTGCCCGAACAGGGCGCGTCGCACAGCACGACATCAAACGGGGCTGCGGATGGTAAATCCTCGGTTTCAATCTGGCGGATCGGGATCCCGGCGCGCGCGGCACGGGCGGGCAGATCGGACATGCGGCGCGGATCAATGTCATGCGCACAGACCTGCGCCTGTGGATGCATCGCAATGGCTAGCGCCTTGCCACCGCCACCAGCACAATAATCCAGCACAAGCCCCGCCTTGGGCATGGCTGCGACGATCGCCTGACTGGCGGCGTCCTGAAGCTCAACGTCGCCCTCCAAGTAACTGGCGGAATTACGTATTTTTCGCTCTCCGGCCGTCACCGTCAGTGCCGTTTCAGCACGTGGATTGACGCGTGTTTCGATGCCGTCTTGTGCCAGACGCGCAGCGGCCGCGGCGATGTCGGTCCTGGCCAGATTGACCCGCAGCGTGATCGGTGCCCGCGATTGCAGCGCCAACGCCGTCGCCTCGGCCCGGTCGCCAAGGGAGGACTTGAATGCGGGAATGATCCAGTCCGGCAGGTTCCACAAAACAGCGGGGTCACTGGGGCAGGTTGGCACAATCTGTTCAGCGTCTGACAGCGGGTGCGGTGCGTGACCTTCGCCGGTGAAAATATTTGTGGGATCAATGCCTTGGGCGCGCAAAATGCCGATCAACAGGGCGCGACCCGTCTCGCCACCCCCCAGATGCGCAGCGGTGCGCCGTTGGCGCAGCACGTCAAACACATGATCGCGCACGGCGGCACGGTCCTTGGACCCGGCAAAGCGACTGTTGCGGGCCCAACGGGTCATCGCCTGCTCGGCGGGCAGACCTTCTGCCATGGCCGTCAGGATTTCAATCGCGGCGGAGACGCGCGCGCCGGGTGTCATGGGTTTGTCACGTCACAGACGCCTTTCAAAGCAATAGCTAACCGATCCGGTAGTTCGGCGATTCACGGGTGATCTGCACGTCGTGCACGTGGCTTTCCTTGAGCCCCGCACCGGTGATCTTTACGAATGTGCAGTTCTTGCGCATCTCATCAACTGTGGCGCATCCGGTATAGCCCATGGCCGCCCGCAATCCGCCCACAAGCTGATGCACGACGGCGCTGGCGCTGCCCTTGTAGGGAACTTGGCCTTCGATGCCTTCGGGGACCAGTTTGTCGCTGGCCGCATCCTTTTGGAAATAGCGGTCCGCAGACCCGCGCGCCATCGCCCCCAGACTGCCCATGCCACGGTAGCTTTTGTAGCTACGCCCTTGATACAAAATGACTTCGCCGGGGGATTCGTCGGTGCCGGCAATCATCGACCCGACCATGGCGCAGGACGCCCCGGCAGCAATCGCCTTGGCAAAATCGCCCGAAAACTTGATCCCGCCATCGGCAATGACGGGGATGTCCCCCGCCGCTGCGGCGCAGTCCATGATCGCCGTCAGCTGCGGCACGCCCACCCCTGCGACCATGCGGGTCGTGCAGATTGATCCCGGGCCGATGCCTACCTTTATGCCGTCGGCACCTGCGTCGATCAACGCGCGGGTGGCGTCGCCCGTGGCCACATTACCGGCAATGATCTGCACCTCGTTCGACAGATCCTTGGCGCGACGCACGGCAGCGGCAACGCCTTCGGAATGACCGTGTGCAGTGTCGATCACAATCATGTCGACGCCTGCATCGACCAGCGCCTGCGACCGCTCATAGCCCGCGTCGCCGACGGTCGTTGCGGCGGCAACGCGCAACCGGCCAAGCGCGTCCTTGCAGGCGGTGGGGTTCAGCACGGCCTGTTCGGTATCTTTCAGGGTCAGCAGGCCAGTCAGCTTGCCCTGCGCGTCGGTCACCAGCAGTTTCTCGATCCGGCGCGCCTTCATCAGATTGATCGCCTCGTCCCGGTCAGCTGGCTCGTGCAGAATGGCCAGATTGTCGGATGACATCATGACCCGCACCGGCGTCTTATCGTCTGTGGCAAAGCGCATGTCGCGGTTGGTTACGATGCCCAGAACACGGCCCTTTTCATCGACCACCGGAAAGCCTGTCACCCGGTATCGGTCTTGCAGCAGTTTGGCATCGGCCAGCGTCTGGTCCGGCCGCAGGGTGATCGGGTTGTAGACGATGCCGGATTCAAACCGTTTGACGTGACGGATTTCCTGGGCTTGCTGTTCGATGGTCAGGTTGCGATGGACCACGCCCATCCCGCCCGCCTGTGCCATGGCAATCGCCATGCGCGATTCAGTCACCGTGTCCATTGCCGAGCTTAGCAGCGGAATGTTCAAAGCGATGGATTTGGTCACGCGGGTGCGTGTATTGGCCGTCGATGGCAACACGCTGGATGCCCCCGGCACCAGTAGAACATCATCAAAGGTCAACGCCTCACGAATCTCCATTTTGCACCTCGGCTTGCATGGGTTCATTTGGCGGTTTCATATTTCACGGATGGCACCGGTTGGAAAGGCCCATTCGCGCCGGACCGGCATTGCAAAAGCCGGGCTGCTGGAGAAAGCTGTCTCAACACATGACAAAGGGACATTCGCAATGGCACATCACGGATATGACGGTGGCAGGCTGGATCTGCCGTTCGTGGGTATTTCAACTTTTGGCAAGCGTCCCTATGAGCCGGACTGGGCGGCGCTGGATGCGGATGTGGCAATTTTGGGCGCGCCCTATGACGCAGGCACCCAGTGGCGGGCCGGGGCGCGGTTCGGGCCACGCGGGGTGCGCGAGGCGTCGACCTTGTTCAGCTTTGGCCATGCAGGGGCCTATGACCACGAAGACGACGCGGTATATTTGCCCGGAGACGTGAACATCGTCGACATCGGCGACGCCGATATCGTGCACACGGACACCGAGCAAAGCCACGCCAACATCGAAAAAGCCGTGCGCGCCATTCTGGACGCGGGCGCATTGCCGGTGGTGATTGGTGGCGATCATTCGATCAACATCCCCTGCATTCGCGCCTTTGACGGTCAGGGTGACATCCATGTGTTGCAGATCGATGCGCATCTAGACTTTGTCGATGAACGCCACGGCGTGAGGCATGGCCACGGCAACCCGATGCGCCGCGCCGCCGAGCAGGAGCATGTCACCGGCATGACACAGGTGGGGATCCGCAATGTCAGCTCGACCGCGCGCGAAGGTTATGACGATGCGCGGGCGATGGGGTCTGACATCATCTCGGTCCGGCAGGCGCGCGCCATGGGGCCGCGCGGTGTGCTGGGGCATGTGCCAAATGGGTCGCGGCTTTACGTGACGATCGACATTGATGCGTTCTGCCCGTCGATTGCGCCGGGCACGGGGACGCCGTCGCACGGAGGTTTCTTGTACTATGAGGTGCTGGAGTTGCTGCAGGCGGCGGCGCAGACCCATGACGTCATCGGCATCGATCTGGTGGAAGTCGCGCCCGATTATGATCGCAGCGGATCAACCAGCATTCTGGCCGCGCAGATCCTGCTGAATTTTCTGGGGTTCATCTTCCATGCGCGCGCGCAACGCTGACGCACATGGTCGCGCAGGCGGCTTGGTCGGATTGGGGCGCTGCCCCAAACCCCGAGATATTTGAAAGCCAGAGAAGCGAGGGCGCAGATGCGGCACCATGTGACGCATCGTGGCTTCCGTCTGCCGCAGTCTTCGCTATGTTGCGGCAACAGGTTTAGGGACTGACACAGATGAGCAACGATCCACTCGTGGTATTCACGCCTTCGGGCAAGCGTGGGCACTTTCCTCGGGGCACACCCGTTCTGACGGCGGCCCGGCAATTGGGCGTTGATCTGGATTCGGTCTGTGGTGGCCGCGGCATCTGTTCGAAATGTCAGGTGTCGCCGGGTTATGGCCAGTTTTCCAAGCACGGGGTGACAGTGGCACCTGACGCCCTGTCGGAATGGAACAGCGTCGAGCAGCGCTATAAGGACAAGCGCGGCATGATTGATGGCCGCCGTCTGGGCTGTCAGGCGCAGGTCATGGGCGATGTGGTCATCGACGTGCCCGCCGAAAGCCAGGTGCACAAGCAGGTCGTGCGCAAGCGGGCCGAGGCGCGCGAGATCGTGCTGAACCCGTCGACCAAGCTATTTTACGTCGAGGTGGAAGAACCCGACATGCACGACCCCTCGGGCGATATGGAGCGGTTGTGTGCGGCGCTGCTGGACCAATGGCAGTTGAAGAACGTGAAGGCCGATCTGGTGATCTTGCAGGAGTTGCAGAAAGTCCTGCGCAAGGGGGCCTGGAAGGTCACGGTGGCCGTGCACCTGGGCGATGATGAAAACCCCCCGCGCATCATGCATCTGTGGCCCGGATTCTATGAGGGTACGGTTTATGGCGTTGCCGTCGATCTGGGGTCGACCACGATCGCGGCACATCTGTGCGATCTGCAGACCGGCGTCGTTATTGCGTCGTCCGGGGTGATGAATCCGCAGATCCGCTTTGGCGAAGACCTGATGAGCCGGGTCAGCTATTCGATGATGAACGAAAACGGCGCGGCCGAGATGACCCGCGCCGTGCGCGACGGTATGAACACGTTGTTTGATGATCTCTGTGCCCAAGGAGGTATCGACAAGGGCCTGATCGTCGACGCAGTCTTTGTGTGCAACCCGGTGATGCACCACCTGTTCTTGGGGATCGATCCGTTTGAGCTTGGGCAGGCCCCCTTTGCGTTGGCCACGTCCAACGCGCTGCGGATGCGGGCGATCGAATTGGACCTGACGCTGCACCCGTCTGCGCGGGTCTATTTCCTGCCCTGCATCGCCGGTCACGTCGGGGCCGATGCGGCCGCCGTTGCCCTGTCAGAGGCACCGGACAAATCCGATGATCTGGTGTTGGTCGTCGATGTGGGCACCAACGCCGAAATCCTGCTGGGCAACCGCGAGAAGGTGCTGGCCTGTTCATCGCCCACCGGCCCTGCCTTTGAAGGTGCGCAGATCAGCAGCGGCCAGCGCGCCGCCCCCGGTGCGATCGAGCGGGTCGAGATTGACCCGGTCAGCAAGGTTGCCCGCTTCAAGGTCATCGGCAGCGATCTGTGGTCCGATGACCCAGCCTTTGGTCAGGCCATCGGGGCCACCGGCGTCACCGGCATTTGCGGGTCCGGCATCATCGAAATGGTGGCAGAGATGCGCATCCACGGCATCGTCGATGCCCCCGGTCTGATCGGCACGGCAGAACAGACCGGATCGCCATCGGTCTTTGCCGACGGGCGCACCAATTCCTATCTTGTCTATGACGGCACCGCCAATGGCGGCCCGCGCATCACTGTGACCAACCGTGACATCCGCGAAATTCAGATGGCCAAGGCCGCGCTTTATTCAGGGGCGCGGCTGTTGATGGACAAGTTTGGCGTCGACAAGGTGGACCGTGTGGTATTGGCCGGGGCATTCGGGGCGCATATCAGCCCCAAGCACGCGATGGTTTTGGGCATGATACCCGACGCACCGCTGGACAAGGTCACATCGGCGGGCAATGCCGCTGGCACCGGTGCGCGGATTGCCCTTTTGAACAGCGACACGCGGGCCGAGATCGAGGAAACCGTGCGCAATATCCACAAGGTCGAAACCGCGATCGAGCCGCGTTTCCAGGAGCATTTCGTCAACGCCTCGGCGATCCCCAACGCGGTTGAGCCGTTCCCGATCCTCAACAGCATCGTGACGCTGCCGACGGCCACCTTTAACACCGGCGGTGGTGGCGACAGCGCAGGCGGCGGGCGCAGACGGCGGCGTGGCTAAAGGCGGAGCACAGGAAAGACCCCATGGCATCAATCAACCAAGATCAGCAGGACTTCTGGACCCATGACGCTGGCCCGACTTGGGTAACCTACGAGGCCGCGCTGGACAGGTTTTTGGCCCCGGTTCTGGCGCGCGTCATCGACCATGCGGGCCTTGGTGTGGGCCATCATGCGTTGGACGTCGGCTGCGGAACGGGGCAGTCTACTCTGGAAGCTGGCCACGTCGTTGGCCCATCCGGTCAGGCGTTGGGGGTCGATATATCGGCCACCATGATCGAACGGGCCAAGGCGCGGGCGTCTGGGATTGCACAGGTGGCATTTGCGCTGGCCGATGCCGCTGATCACCCGTTCCAAGAGGCATATTTTGACCGGGTGATATCGCGGTTTGGTGTGATGTTTTTCGCCGATCCGGTCGCGGCCTTTCGCAATATCGCGCGCGCCATCCGGCCGGGCGGCAAGATCGCCTTTGCCACCTGGGGACAGATCCCGTGCAATCCGTGGTTCACGCTGCCCGCGCAGATCGCCAAGGCCGAACTGGGTGCGCCGCCCAAATCCGACCCCGACGCCCCTGGCCCCTTTGCGTTTCGCGATATCGCCAAGGTCTGCGGGATCCTGGAACAGGCCGGATTCGATGATGTTTCAGGCGTGGCCGAGGATATGTCGCTGGCCCTGCCCGGTGGTGCCGCCGAGATTGCCGCATTGTCCGTTCATGTCGGCCCGGCAGCGGGCACCGTCAAGCACTTTCAGGCGGATCAGGCGGCGCAGGACCGGATCAGATCGGCGATGACCGACACGTTTTCGCAGTTCGATCCAGACGGCATCCCCGCCGAGATTAACTTTTTCACCGCGGCCAAGTCCTGACTTGACGCAATCCGCATCAGCGCCTAAATCAACTTTGGCGCGCGGGTATGGTGAAAAGGTATCACGGCAGCTTCCCAAGCTTTAGTTACGAGTTCGATTCTCGTTACCCGCTCCAGCCCTTTCGACTTTTGCCTATCTAGGCATTCCTAGCGCGCTATGACGATGTCCGCGCGCAGTCCCCCCAGCCGGTCCGAGGTGCCTAAGCGCAGCACGCCGCCATGGGCGCGGGCGATGTCGGTCGCAATGGCCAACCCCAGACCGACACCACCGCCCTTGTCCTGATTGCGCGCCGGGTCCAGCCGCGCAAACGGGCGCACGGCTTCAAGTCGGCGATCTTCTGGAATGCCGGGGCCGTCGTCTTCGACCCTGATGCGCAGGGTCTTGTCAGTCAGCAGCACCGACACTTCGGCGTTGGCCCCGTAGCGCACGGCATTCGAAATCAGGTTGTCCACTGCGCGCAGGATCGCGGTCTTGCGCAGCCCGACCGTGCCCGTGCCATCACCTTCGGGGGGCAGCAGGGTCACGTTGCGCCCTGCCCGCTGGGCTTTGTCTACCGCGTCTTGCATCAGCGCGTGCGGGTCCAGTTTTTCGGGCTCGCCCCCTGCTGCGCCTTTGGCGAAGTCCAGAAATTCGTCCAGCATCCGCTGCATGTCACTGACGTCCTGCAACAGCGGCTCGGCTTCGGCTTCGTCCATCATCGACAGGCCAAGGCGCATCCGGGTCAGCGGCGTGCGCAGGTCGTGGCTGACACCCGACAGCATCAGCGTGCGCTGTTCGATCTGACGCTCAAGGCGTGCGCGCATATCGACAAAGGCGTTGCCTGCGGCGCGCACCTCGACGGCACCGGACGGGCTGTAGGGGACGTGCCGGCCGCGGCCAAACGCTTCGGCCGCGCGGGCCAGTCGTTTGATCGGCCGCAGCTGATTGCGCAGATAGACAAATGAAATCAACGTCATCAGAAAGCCGAAAGTAAAGGTATAGACAAACAGCTGATGCGGATTTGACGCCGATATGCGGCGCCGGTCAAAGCTGATCTCCGCAGGGCCGAACCGGGTTTGCGTGTAAAGACTTACCTTTCCGGGGACCAACAGATCAAGCCGCTCGAACCCCGGCAGGCGCGCGTTGAACCGATCAATCATCACCCGCCCCGAATAGTCATACCACGACAAGCGGTGCGCGTCTGGTACCGCGCCGACATCGACGATCCGCACGCCAATGTCCAAGGGTGCCAGCCGGGAACGCACCTGCGCGGCAACCTGATCCGCCGAGGAAGCGTCTGCAACCGCATCCAGCACCAGTGCTACCTCACGCAGAACCGTGTCGGTCATCTGGTGGGTGACCCCTTCGTAGTTGCGCTGTGCAAAAATCACGGTGACCACAAGCTGCAGGATCACCACCGGCAGCAGCAGGATCA
>JBFGFW010000004.1:0-21286 GCA_041579395.1 Sulfitobacter sp. | reverse complement strand
TTCTGATCGCCGCCGAGATGATGGAGGTGGGGCGCGCCATCTTGCGCGGCTTTGTCACGCCTGACCGCACGACGCTGATCGGGTCCACGCACCGCGCCTTGGCTGTGTCGGAAAAGACCGTGCCGGGGGACGGGATTGCAAACGCTGATGAGGTTCGCGCCGCAGCGGAAATCGCTGCACAGAGACTGATTTTAGCGGATATGGAGGGGCTGGCCGTCGCCGAAAACTCGGTCATTTCCGCGAGTTTGCTCGGTGCCTTGGCGGCATCTGCCGCCTTGCCATTTCCGCGTGCCGCCTTTGTGGATGCGATCCGGCAAAGTGGCAAAGGCATAGACGCCAGCCTTCGCGCGTTTGACGCCGGGTTTAAGGCCGCACAGGGTGTCACTGAAACGGGAAAGGTGGACCGCATTCCGCTGATCATGAAGGGGCCGCAATCCCTTCTTGATAACTGGCAGACCCTGCAACGGCGTGTGGCCGATTTGCCTGAACCTGTGCAGTCCATCGCACATGCAGGTTTGCGGAAAGTCGTAGATTTTCAGGATAGTGCCTATGGGGTCGCCTATCTGGATCGGCTTGATGCGGTTATTGATCAGGACAGCGCTGAAAAGACGTGGCTGCTTGGCACAACAGCGGCGAAATACATCGCCAATGCGATGGCCTATGATGACATGATCAGGGTCGCGGACATCAAAACAAGGGCAACCCGCCTTGACCGCATTCGCGGCGAAATGGGCGTGCTAGAAGATCAATTGATGCAGGTCACCGAATATTTCCATCCCCGCGCAGAGGAAATTGCCGGACTGCTGCCCGCGGCACTTGGCGCGCGGGTCGAAGGCCGGCCCAAGACGATGGCCCGTCTGGACCGTTGGTTTGGCAAGGGCCGACGCCTGCGCACGGATGGCATCCCCGCCTTTGTATTGCTGCACATTTTGGGCGGGCTGAAATCCTATCGCCTGAAAACGCGCCGCCACGCGGTCGAGATGGCGCATCTGGACGACTGGCTGACGCGCAGCCTAGCGCCGCTGGCCCGCGATTACGACCTAAGCGTCGAATTGCTGCGCTGTCGGCGGTTGATCAAGGGATATGCTGACACCCACGCCCGTGGGCTGACAAAATTCGACACAGTGATGAATGCGGCGACCCTATTGAAAGACCGCAAAGACGCTGCTGACTGGATCGCCCGACTGCGCGAGGCGGCATTGCAAGACCCCGACGGCAACGTACTTTCCGGCGCGTTAGAGACTGTGCGCAGTTTTGTTTAGCGCAAAACGGTTGATCTCGTGGAACCGTCCGTCGGGGTCTTCTGCGCATAGGGTCAAGCTGTTCACGTTGAGCGGTGCCGGCAGAGCGTCACCAAAATGAGCAGCCAACGCATCGCAAGCCCTGTGCCGGTCGGCATCGGAAAGCGGGCCCGTCAGGGTCATGTGAAACCGGAAATCCTCCAACACATGCGGATAACCCCATTTTCTCAGGTTTTCGCGCTGTCGATCGGACAGGTTTGTTGCGGACCGGCGGGCCTGATCGACCGCTGACAGGGGTGCGCGGAACCGATCAAATGCCTTGACGGCGGTGCTTGCCAGATCGCTCAGGTGCGACACATCCCCGGCGGGCACCAGCGCCAGGAACCGCCCGATCTGCGCAAGTTTCAGTCCATCCACCGCAAACGGCTTCTGATGCGCGCAAAAGCTGGCGATGGCGTCGGCCAATCCCTTTTCTGTTTCCCCGCGTGCCGCTGCAAACGGTGCGACAATCGTACCGTGTAGCCCGTATTTCCGGGGTCTTTTGGTAATCGCGGCCACGTCGATGCCCGGAATATCGGGATGCGCAACGGCGACCCCTAGCGCGATATCCCAGCCCAGCCACGCCGCACCCAAGCGCGCAAATGCGCCGGGCGGTGGGGTCAGGTATATGGCGTAGCGCGTGAACATTGATGGGCAATCCTTTAGCGGCGGGGGCTGTCCGTTGCGACGTGCAAGCTAGACAAAACGGTTCACCAGATTTTCCAACGCTTCCTGACGGCCAGACGCGGGCTGCGGGTTCAGCCCCTTTGCCGTGACCTCGGCGTTGATGGTTTCCAGATCGCTTTGCAGTAATTCCTGACCCCGCTCTGATGTCCAACCGGCATAGCGCGCGGCGCGTGCCGCCTCAAGCGTTCCGTCCTCCAGCATCTTTGCCGCGGCTTTCAGCCCCTTGGCACAGACATCCATCGCACCGACATGGGCCAGGATCAAATCTTGGGGATCAAGCGATTGCCGCCGCAGCTTGGCGTCGAAATTCGTGCCGCCGGTCGTAAATCCGCCAGCTTTCAGAACCTCATAATACGCCAGAGCGACTTCGGGCACTGAATTTGGGAATTGGTCGGTGTCCCAGCCCGATTGATAGTCATTGCGGTTCATGTCGATCGACCCGAAAATCCCAAGGGCGGAAGCAAGTGCCAGTTCATGTTCAAACGAATGCCCCGCCAAGATCGCGTGACCCTGTTCGATGTTCACCTTCACCTCGCCTTCAAGCCCGAAATCCTTGAGGAAACCATAGACGGTGGCGACATCGTAATCGTACTGATGTTTCGTCGGTTCCTGCGGTTTAGGCTCTATCAATATGGTCCCTTTGAACCCGATCTTGCGCGCATAGTCGACCGCCATCTGCAAGAACCGGCCCGCCTGCTGGCGCTCGCGCTTCATATTGGTGTTCAGCAGCGTTTCGTACCCTTCGCGCCCGCCCCACAGCACATAATTCTCACCACCAAGCTTGTGCGTGACGTCAATACATTCCTTCACCGTCGCCGCGGCATAGGCGAACACGTCGGGATCAGGATTCGTCGCGGCCCCGGCCATATAGCGCCGGTTGGAAAACAGGTTCGCGGTCCCCCACAGCAGCTTGGTACCGGTGTTTTCCATTTTGGTGCCCAGATAATCGGTGATCTCATGCAAGCGCGCGGTGCTTTGGGCAAAGCTGTCGCCTTCGGGGCGCACATCGGCATCGTGAAAGCAGAAATAGGGCTGCCCAAGGATGCGGAACATGTCGAATGCAGCGTCAGCCTTGATCTTGGCATGCTCCATCGTGTCGCCGAACCACGGTCGCAAAAACGTCTGCCCGCCAAAGGGATCCCCGCCTTCCCACGCGAAACTGTGCCAATAGGCGACGGCAAAGCGCAGATGCTGGGCCATCGTCTTGCCCATCAGCACCTCATCCGGGTTATAGCTGCGATAGGCAAAATTGTGGGTCGCCTCCTGGGCGTAAGTGATCGCTGGAATACCGTCGAAAAAAAGGGTCATGGTAAACGTCCTTGGTTGGCCTAGCGCAGTGATTTGACCGCGTCATAGGTCTGGGAATAACGGGCATGCGCGTCGGAGAAGGCCGCGATCAAGGCTTGATTAGGCTCTATTATGCGCGAAATCGGGGGTGGGACTGCCAACTCGGAACCGGCACCAGTGGCGGCCATCTGGCCCAGACGTGCGGCCCCCAGGGCTGCCCCGAAATCCCCGGCGGCAGGCAGTTGGATTGGCAAGTTTAGGGATGTAGCGATGGTTTGCAGCCAATAGTCGGACCTTGAACCGCCCCCGACCGCAATCAAACTGTCGATCACCATGCCGGTCTTGACCATCGCGTCAAAGCTGTCGCGCAGCGCGTGCGTGACACCCTCCAACACGGCGCGGGTCATCGCGGCGCGGTCAGTGGTATGGCCAAGATGCAGGAAACCTGCCCTAATCCGCGCGTCATTGTGCGGTGTCCGTTCGCCGCCCAGATAGGGCAAGAAAATGGTGCGTCCCGGTGCCTGAAGTGGCCCCAGATCTGCGATCAAAGCCTGCGCATCGGCGTTCAGGACCCTGGCGAGCCAGTTCAGCGAATCGGTGGCCGACAGGATCACCCCCATCTGATGCCACAGCCCCGGCAGGGCATGACAAAAACTGTGCAGCGCGCTTTGTGGGGCGGGGGCATAGGCGGGGGTCGCGGCAAAAAGCACGCCGGATGTGCCAAGCGACACGAATGCCTGCCCCGGATTCACGACGCCCATGCCGATCGCCGAAGCGGCGTTGTCACCCCCGCCGCCAGCGACGGGAATACCCGGCGACAGCCCCAATTGTCGTGCGACAGAGCCGATTAGGACACCGGAAACCGCTGACCCCTCGACCAGACGGGGCATGTGCGCGCGCGTCAGACCAGAGCGGCCAAGCAGCGCATCGGACCAGTCCCGTGCTCCGGTGTTCAGCCAGCTGGTACCGGATGCGTCTGACATATCCGACACCGCATCGCCCGTCAGCCAGAACCGCAACGCATCTTTGGGCAGCAGCACCTTGTCGATCTGTGCGAAAATCTTGGGCTCATGTTCGCGGACCCAAGCGACTTTTGGCGCGGTGAAGCCGGGAAACACGATATTGCCCGTGACGTCGCGCCAAACCGGATCGGCGTCCATCTGGGCCGCTTGTTGGGCAGAGCGCGTATCGTTCCACAACATGCAGGGCCGCAGCGCCCGTCCGTCCCGGCCCATCAACGTAGCACCATGCATATGCCCGCTTAGCCCAATGCCCCGAACCGCGCCCAGATCGACGCCCAATCCGGCAATCGCGGCGGCACAGGCGGTGAACCAATCATCGGCATTCTGTTCGACCCAACCATCATGCGGGCGGGACACATGCAGGGGCACTGTGCTTTCGGCGATGATCTGTCCCGCGTCATCAGCCACCAGCGCTTTCAGCCCCGAGGTGCCCAGATCAAGGCCCAGATACATCATTTTCCCCCTTGTCAGAGCCTAGGCGTGTTCGCGGGCCTTACCCATGATGATCATGCTCAGGATGTCATCTTCGGTCACGTCACCAACCTTTTCAGTGCCGATCAGCGCGCCGTTTTTCATCACCGACACGCGGTCGCACAAGTCAAGCATTTCGCGGGTATCGTGGCTGATCAGGAAGATGCCCAGGCCTTGCGCTTTCAGCTCTTTGATCAGGTCGGCAACCATCTTGCTTTCATGCACGCCCAAGGCGGCGGTTGGTTCGTCCATGATGAGAATCTTGGCATTGAAATAGACCGCACGTGCAATCGCCACGGACTGCCGCTGACCGCCCGAAAGCGCTGAAACAGGCTCGCTTATCTTCTTGAAGTTGGGGTTCAGTCGGGCCATGATCTTGCGGGTCTCCGCCTCCATCTGGGCATCATTGACGAAACCCAACGGCGTGGTCAGTTCGCGGCCCAGAAACAGGTTGCTGGCGGCATCAAGATTATCGGCCAAGGCCAGCGTCTGATAGATCGTTTCAATGTTGTGGCGTCGCGCATCGCGGGGCGACTGGATGTTGACCTTCTTACCCTCGATCCAGATCTCGCCCTCGTCCATCTGATATGCACCCGCCAAGATCTTGATCAGCGTGGATTTGCCCGCCCCATTGTGCCCTAGCAGGCCGACAACTTCGCCGGGATATAGATCAAGCGACACATTATCGACGGCGCGCACGCCCCCGAACGACAGCGATATGTTCTTCAGTTCTACTAACGGTGTCATCATTTCCCTCCCGTGCGGCGGCGATAGACGATATCGATCCAGACAGCGAGGACAAGCACGGCCCCCACCACAATGTTCTGCAGTGGCGCATCGACCCCGACCATCGCCATGCCCGATTGCAGCGATTGCATGATCAGCGCGCCCAGAATCGCACCGTGAATGGTGCCGATCCCCCCGGCCAGCGCGGTACCGCCAATTACGGCGGCGGCAATCACGCGCAGTTCGTCCAGCGTGCCGATGTCATTGGAATGGTTCGTCAGACGGGCTGACGCGACCACCGCCGACAGCGCCACCAACCCGCCCATCAATGCAAAGACCTTGACCGTCAGCAACCGCGTGTTGATCCCCGAAAGCTCTGCCGCGTCGGGGTTGTCGCCGGTGGCAAAGATATAGCGGCCCAATCGCGTGCGTTTCGCGATCACGGTCATCCCGATGGCAATCGCAATCAGCAAAAGCACGGAATAGGGGATACCGTAAGCGGCGGTATGGCCGTCTGGCATCACTTCGCCTTGGGCTTTAAATTCGCGAACCAGCCGCGCGGTAGGGACCTCGTATGAGTTCAAAATGGCGACGAAGCCAAGGATACCAGCGGCGATGATCAGACCCACCAGCACTTCGGCCCAGACAGGCTTGACCGGAAAGCCGTGCCCAACCTTGTTGCGACGCGCCGACGACAGCGCCCATAGGGCGGCCAGCACGGCGATGATGCCCACAACCCATGACCAGGTTTCGCCCAAGGTCCCGTTGATCCCGCCGAACTTGCGAAAGGTTTCATCAAGTGGTCCGATCGTCTGGCCGCTGGTCATGTACCACGCCACGTTGCGCCAGATCAGCAGACCCCCAAGCGTGACGATAAACGCCGGGATCGTCAGGTACCCGACAAGCCACCCCTGAAATCCGCCGATCAGAACGCCGACCAGAACCCCGACTGCAATCGCGATCCAAGGGGTCAGTGGGTGGCCTAGGCCAAGGCCCAGCAACTGGGGAAGGATATCGGTTTGCGTCATCGCCATCGCGGCGGAGCAGGTGGCCAGCATCGCGCCGACGGACAGGTCGATATGGCGGGTGACGATCACAAAAACCATGCCGGTCGCCATGATGGCGACGCTAACGGTCTGGATCGTCAGGTTGAAGATGTTGCGTGGGGTCAGAAAGCGCCCGTCGGTCAGCACGTTGAACACGAGGCAGACCAGGATGAACGCCCCGATCATCCCCAGCAGGCGGGTATCGATCTCAAGCTGGCTCATGAACGAACGCTTGGGCGCTGCATGTGCCTGGCGTTTGCCTGATCCGGCGTCGGCTGAAGTATCTGTCATATGATTGGCTCCCGAATTGGGTCGCGATGGCTTTCGACGCCAGGGCCCGTGGGCTTGCGCAAAAGTAAATGGGGGCGCGCATCCCGACAATTGCGATCGGGATGCGCTGCGTTCGCTTAGTTACAGGCGTCTACACCGGATACACCCTGGCACAGGGCATCTTTGGTGATCCAGCCCGCGTCGACAACAACGTTCAGATTGTCGATCGTCACAGGCACCGGCGCAAGGAACTTGGCCCACAGAGTCGTGCCGCCGGGGGATGTCCACTCCTGCGCACCTTCGATGGCGGACATTTCGGTGCCTTTCGCCATCGCTACTGCGATTTCAGCGGCGTTCTTGCCCAGATCGCGGGCATCTTTCCAGACGCTGACGGTCTGCGTGCCTTTGGCAACGCGGTTCAGCGCCGCATGATCGCCGTCTTGGCCAGACACGGGTGTGCCTTCCATGCCTTGTGCCGTCAGCGCCGCAACAGCGCCACCGGCTGTGCCGTCGTTCGACGCGACGACCGCATCGACTTTGTTGTCCTGTGCGGTCAGGATCTGCTCCATGTTCCGCTGAGCGTTGGCGGGCAGCCAGCCGTCTGTGTACGCTTCGGCGACGATGGTGATGTCACCCGAATCAATTGCGGGCTGCAACACTTCTTGCTGACCGCCCCGCAGGAAATCGGCGTTTGGATCGGTGGGCGATCCCTTGATCATCACGTAATTGCCTTTGGGCATCGCTTCCAACACGGCGCGGGCCTGCATGCGACCGACTTCGACGTTGTCGAAAGTCAGATAAAAGGCGCGGGGGTCTTCGATCAGGCGGTCATATCCGACGACCGGAATGCCTTCGTCAGCGGCGGCTGTGATGGCTGGGCCAATGGCTTGGCTGTCTTGGGCCAGAATAATAAGGGCATCGACGCCTTGCGCGATCAGGCTTTCCACATCCGACAACTGCTTGGCTGAAGACGATTGTGCGTCGGCGCTGACATAGGTCGCACCAGCGGCTTCCAACGCTGCCTTGATGGCCGCCTCGTCTGTTTTCCAACGCTCTTCCTGAAAATTGGACCAGCTGACGCCGACGGTAATGTCCTGCGCTGTGGCGGCTTGGGTGAAACCAACAGTGGCGACAGCCGCTGCGATAAAGAGATTCCGCATTTCTTTCCTCCCAGATGAAATGATTCCGATATCCTTGAATGGATCGGTTGCTTCGTACTCTGAGGTTGCGCGTTTTAATTCAGTTGTCAAAATAAATTTTTACAAAACCGACAAAGAATTTGACAGACCTCGGCAAAACACGGCTTATTTTGATCATGGAAGCGGTGCTGATTGCCGACCAGGTGCCACATCAGGGATATATAATTTGGCCAGCGAACTTATTCGAGACATCAGATCAGAGGGGGTCGACGCCCAGCCAAAAGGCTGTGGACCGTTCCTGCCTGTCGCCCAGAATGACACGCGCCCGTTGCGCCAGCAAGTATTTGAACAGGTGCGCGCCGCCGGTCATATGCCGCGGATGGATGTCGCCCGTGCCCTGGACATCAGCCCCGGATCGGTCACCACGATCACCTCCGATCTGATCGCCCGCGGTCTGCTGCAAGAGGTCGTGGACAATCAGCGCGGTCCAAGCCGGGGTCGCCCCCCGATTGCCCTGCGCGTTGCCCCGGAAAGCCGCTATGTTGTCGGCATGAAGTTGTCGGATGAAAGGCATACCGCCGTGCTGCTGGATCTGGCCGGAACGATCATCGCCGACGCCCAGCTGGACAGCAACGAATTGCGCCAGACCACCCAAGAGGTGCTGGACCAGGTATCGACCCTAATGCAGAAACTATTGCGGAAATCTGGCCGTACGACCGTAGATATCGGTGCCGTTGGCATTGGCCTGCCGGGGCTGGTGGATGCCAGCACGGGCGTCGTCAAATGGTCGCCGGTGATGACCGACACCGACATCCCGCTGCGTGATGATCTGTCGAAAACGTTGAACCTGCCTGTGTCGCTGGACAACGACACCAACCTGCTGACCCTTGCGGAATTGTGGTTCGGCGCAGGGCGGGGGATTTCGAACTTCGCCGTGGTCACCATTGAGCGCGGGGTGGGCATGGGTCTGGTTTTGAACAATCGGCTGTTCCGTGGTGCCTTGGGGCCGGGGATGGAACTGGGTCACACCAAGGTCGAGCTGGACGGGGCGCTGTGCCGGTGCGGGCAGCGCGGATGCCTCGAGGCGTATGTAGCAGATTATGCGCTCGTGCGCGAAGCAGGCACCGCCCTTGACCGCGACCCCCGGTTGGACAGTTCCGCCGTGGCGATGATCGAAACGCTCTATGACGAGGCGAACGCCGGGAATGAGGCCGCATTGGCAATCTTTCGTCGCGCAGGCCGGTATCTCAGCGTTGCTTTGGCCAATATTGTGCAGCTTTTCGATCCTGAGCGGATCATCCTGAGCGGTGAACGCATGCGTTATCATTACATGTCCGCCGACGACATGCTGGCCGAAATGAACAGCATGATTCTGCCGGTCGGGCGCATGCCGACGCCGGTTGATATCCATGCGTGGGGTGGATCGGTCTGGGCCAAGGGTGCTGCGGCTATGGCGCTGTCAGATGTCACCGATGCCTTGTTGGGGGAGGGCGCGGTGTGATCTCGCGCATCGCGTTGGCATTCGTGGTGGCAGGCAACGCCGTCGTCGCAGACCCGCTGTTTCAAGACATCACCGATGCATTGCCCGACCACCAATATTCGGGCGGTTGGGAACATTTCGTGGGCGGCGGTGTGTCGGCGTTCGACTGCTCCGGCGATGGTCTGCCGGATCTGGTGGCAGCCGGGGGGGCAGGTCCGATGATTCTGTTAAGAAACGTCTCTAGCAAGGGAGTTATCGCGTTTGAACAGGGCAAGCTGCCGGGTGAAATGACAGGCGTGACCGGTGCCTATCCCGTCGATATTGACGGCGATGAAATGCTTGATCTCTATGTCATGCGCGTCGGGCCAGATCATGTGTTTAAGGGTGGCGCGGACTGCAGCTTTGCCGATGTGACCGAAGACTGGAACATCCCCCAAACCGATCAGTGGACGACGGCCTTTACCGCTTGGTGGGACAATGACGCGCGGTTCCCGACCATGGCAGTTGGGCATTATGTCGACCGCACCAATCCCGACGGGCCGTTCGGTACCTGCGATACCCATACCGTGTTGCTGCCGTCCGAAGGTGCAAAGCCACGCTATACCGGCCAAGATATCTCGCCGGGGTTTTGCACCCTGTCGATGCTTGCATCCGAAGACGCCCGAGGGCGCATGTCCTTGCGTATTTCGAACGATAGACACTATTTTGTCAGCGGCGGGTCTGAACAGCTTTGGGATATAGAACAGCAACGGTTTCTCGGACCCGAAGACGGCTGGCAGACCGTTTCGCTATGGGGGATGGGCATAGCCAGCCGCGATTTGAATGGCGATCAACGCGACGAGCTGATGCTGACGTCGATGGGCGATCAACTGATGCAGATCGCCAATCCCGACGGCACCTACAGCAACGCCCCCTATGATATCGGGACCTACGCACATGCGCCCTATCTCAAGGGGGATGGACGACCTTCGACCGGGTGGCATGCCAGTTTCGCCGATGTGAACAACGACGGGCGTGCGGATCTGTTCATCGCCAAAGGGAACGTCGATCAGATGCCGGGCATGGCGATGCGCGACCCCAACAATCTGTTGATCCAAAACGAAAACGGTCAGTTCACCGAAGCGGGCGAAACCGCCGGCGTTGCCGACACTGCGCGGTCGCGGGGTGCTGCCTTGGCAGATTTTGACGGCGATGGGCGATTGGATCTGGTGGTCGTTAATCGCCGGGCGCAGATGCGGCTTTATCGAAACATCACATCCGACGTCGGTAATGCGCTGCGGGTCACGCTGGAGGGGCGCGGCGGAAATCGTTTCGCGGTTGGCGCGCGGGTCATCGTGACGGCTGACGGGATTCCGCAGAATCAACAAGTCACTGTTGGCGGCGGCCATGCCGGGGCGACAGCAGTCCCGCTGCACTTCGGCATCGGCACTGCGACCGCGGCGCAGGTGCAAGTGCGCTGGCCCGATGGATCATCCACGCTTCCTGTCACTGCGCAGGCGGGCAGCAGGACCACGATCCGACAGTCTGATTAGTCTGGCGCGCCGCCCGGCACAGGTAAACCGCTTGGCACCGACGATGGCACGCCAAGCCGCCCTGACAACGCAGCCGGATCATCCAATGTCCGCAAGAAAGACACTAATGCAGCGATATGCGCTGCATCCATCGCCTTTGGCCGCCGGATCAGTGCCGCTTTCAGGATCTTGTCACGGGCGTCTGGATCATCCATTTCGCGCCAATCATCCACGTCCAGCGGTGGCAGACGCATCGCTGTGCGCCCCGGCGCATCTGTGGCAAAGCGGTCGGCGGCCCCCTGCGGGTCCATGTGGTCGCGCAGGAAACTCTCGATCCTGATGTGCGCTCCGGCATGGCCCCACGGCCCGGTCTGCATCACATTGCGCAGCGAAGGCGTGCGGAACGCATAGGCATCCGCACTGTCCCCGGTTACTGCCATGCGCCCGGTATCATGCGCGTGGTTTTCAAATATCGCCGCTTTGCCGGGGCCGATTTGCGGTGTTCCCATCGCGTGAAACCGGTGGTCCGTCTGAAAAGGTCCGGCATGGCACTCGCTGCACCCGGCCTCTCCGAAAAACAGGCCCAATCCCTTTTCAGCGTCCAGCGGCAGCCCGACAGAAGAATCTCGCAGATATGCATCGAACGCGGCCGTGTCGGATCGCCATTCGTACCCGACAAACGCCGCAATCGCATTTGAGATATCTGTAAAGGCGATGTCATCGGCAGTATCGATATGATCGTACACGGCGACAAAACGCCGAGCATAGTCTGGCAACGCAGCAACCCGGCGCGATAAGATATCCCAGGCACCGCCTTGCCCTGTTATCAGACCCTGACGCACCGCTTTTGCTACGTCGTTCTCGCTGTCATGCCCTGCCATTTCGTCTGCACTTAGCACGGGAAACATGGTCTGTGCCGACAACAGCGAGGCAAAGCCGTCAAGCATGTCATCATCCAGTGGCGTGCGAAATCCAGAAGGCATGTCGGCGTCGACTTCGATGCGGCCATCGTGAAACAACACGGTGAACTCGGCCGCACCCAGATTGAACAACGCCGACGAATTGCGAGGAATGCGGTGCAGCGGCATGTTGTCAGGATCGCCCCGCCGTTCCAGCCCCAACCCAATTCCGCCTTCACCTAACCCCAGCGACACGCCATCACCAGTGGCAAAATCGGGGTGGTGACAGGTTGCGCAGGCAATATTTCGGTTGCCCGACAGAATCGGATCGTAAAACAGCAGTTGGCCCAATATCGCCTCGTCTTGGTTAACGGGCGCATACGCAGCATCAGAGACTGGTTCAGGCAGCCCACCGGCAAACGCCATGGCAGTGCCGGCCGCCAGAAATATCGCTGATGAACGGATCAAATGCATAGCCCGACTTTTGCGCGATTCGTGAGGGGCGGGCAAGGCCGTCAGGTCCAATCTGTAAGCGCCTGCGACAGCCGCGCCAGCCCATGCCCCAGATTGACAGCAGCCCCACCGCCGACACCTAGCCGAATGTGGTGCGGCTGGTCATATGCACTGCCCGGCAGCAGGAACGTGCGATAGGGTTCGCCCAGCAATTTGCGGGCAAAGGCATCGCTGTCTATGCCATCCGGCAGTCGCGCCAACCCGATCAGCCCGGCACGCGGCGCAACCCAGGACAGCCCCGGCTGTGTGGCGACCCAGGCGTTCATCTGAGCCAGATTCTCGCGGCCTTCGCGGCGCGCCTTGTCCATCGCAGGCGCATACCTGTCGGGACGCAGGGCGATTTCGGCAATGACTTCGCCCATGATGTTCATGATCTCAGAGGAGTTTTCACGCAAGATCACCGCATCCATGATCATCTGGGCGTTGCGGCAGATCATCCATCCCGTGCGCAGCCCTTGCAGCCCCAATGCCTTGGAAACAGAGCCTGTGGTGATCCCTTTGTTGTAAAGCCCGGCAACCGACGGTGCGCGCTGTCCGTCCCATTCCAGCCCGGCATAGACTTCATCAATCAGCAGCCAGGCACCCGCGCGATCGGCAATGGCCACAAGCTGCGCAATCTCATTCGCGCTGAGCAGATCGCCCGTAGGATTGTTGGGGTTGGTCAGGAAGATCATCTTTGTCCGGTCGGTCACGGCCTGCACAAGCTGATCAATGGGCAGATGCCAGCCGTCGCTTTCGTGCCGCGCGATCCGCTTGATCCGGGCACCGATGGCCTTGGCCAAAACCTCGGCCTGTGGCCAGCCCGGTGTCTCAATGACGATCTCGTCGCCGGGCTGCAAAAGTTGCATGATCGCCAGATAATTCGCCTCTGCCGCTCCGGCAGTGATCAGAACGTCCTCAAGCGCACAAAGCCCTGTCAGCCCCGCCTGCGCCAAGACGTGGTGGCGCAATTCAGGCAGTCCGCGAAAGTCGCGGTTGTTCCAGTCTAAGGATTGTTGAGGATCAAGTTCGTCCAGATTGTCGCCCAGCTTCGGTGACCCGGACAGTGAAAAACCGACAATCGCCTCGGGTGCCGCATCGGTCGTTTCCAGCAGGTACTGGAACAGCGTGTGTATCTTGACTTTCATGCCGGGCCTCGCGCTAACATACCCCCGGACAGGGGTATTTATATGAATATGCAAGTTTCTTTGAAAGGCAAACCCATCCGGCTGGCGGTGCTGGATTACGGGCTGTTTCGGGTCCACGCTGGGCCAAGAGATGTTGGCATCTGCGGTTATGTGATCCAGACGGATCGGGGTGAAACAGTCTTGATAGACACTGGTTTTCCGCAAAAATACGCCGAAGATTCTGCCGCCGCCACTGTGCAGGATGATCTGGGCAGTTTTGGTCAGGTGCTATCGGTCACGTCCGACAACATGCCCGGTCCGCAGTTGTCAAAGCTGGGCATCGCAAAATCGGACGTGACGCTGATGATCCAAAGCCATACCCACATTGACCATGTGGGCGACATGGCGGCGTATCCGCAGGCCCCGATCCTGATTGCCGCCGCAGAGCGCGCATTGCCCCGCCCGCTGTACTGGTCGGGCAAGCAGGCAATGGACTGGCCCGACGCCGACTATGCGCTGGTGACCGAAGACTTCTCGCTTGGTGACGGGTTCGACGTGCTGCTCTGCCCGGGTCATGCCCCAGGTCAATTGGCGTTCATGGTCAACCTACCCGACAGCGGCTGGATACTGCTGACGTCGGACGCGATCAGCCGCGCTTCTGAAATCGATGAGCAATTCGCCGGGTCCTGGGATGTGGACCTTGCGATTCACCACAGTGCCCGCCTGATGGCCCTTGCCGCAGCGCGTGACGCGCAAATCATCTTTGGCCACAGCCCCGAAGATTGGCCGACCCTGCGCAAGGCACCGGACTGGTTTACCTGACCGGCAAAGCGGCCTCAGAGAAATTTCTTTTGTGGCCGTACATTCCGCATTAGGGTTTCGTGCAAGATCGACATGATCGATCAAAATCAACAGGGAAGACATCAAATGGGCAAAAGAGACGAATGGATCGCGAAATACGCGGAAGACCTGAAAAGCAAATGCGGCATGTCACCGGACATGGATCTGCTGACCAAAGTGACGATTGGCTGTGGTCCGTCGATCTATAACGCCGATGCGCAGACGGTTGCCGGGTCGCAGGAAAGCGAGCTTGAGTTGGTGAAACAGAATTTTCTGATGAAGAAACTTGGGATGGCCGACAGCCCCGCGCTGATGGAAGGTATCCACAAAGTGATTGAAACCTACGGCAAGTCCGAGCGTAACAAATACCGCGCGGTGATCTATTACATGCTGACAAAGCATTTCGGCAAGGAATCCGCCTACAACTGAGAATATCAGCGACAGAAGTACACAAACGCCCGCATGGTTAAGCGGGCGTTTCGTTTTTGAACGGCCTTTGAAGTACTAGATCGTTGCGATGAATCGGCGGGATTGGTATTGCTTCTACATCGGCCAGGATGGCCAGAACATGTTTCGGTACACGCAAGGTGGTCTTCAGGGATTAGCGTGGGGTGAGAAAGGGTTCTGGTGGGGTGCCGGAACCCTTTTTACGTTTTCGGCTCATTTTCAGACGCAATCAGGCCTGCGTTTCGCCCATCTCGCAAATCTGACGCCATTGATCGTCACTGACAGGCTGAACAGACAGACGCGAGTTTCGCACCAGAATCATATCCTCGAACCGGCCGTCTGATTTGATGTCATCCAACGTGACGGGCTTGGCAAAGGGGCGCACCGCTTTGATGTCGACGCACTCCCACCGGTCATCATCGGTTGTGCTGTCTTGGTGGGCTGCGGCGCAGACCTCGACGATGCCGACAATCGCGCGCTCGGCTTGCGAGTGGTAGAAGAAACCAAGATCGCCCACCACCATGTCCCGCATGAAGTTGCGCGCCTGATAGTTGCGCACTCCGTCCCATTCCTCTCCCGCGTCGCCCCTGGCCACCTGATCCTCCCAGCTCCAGGTCGACGGTTCGGATTTGAACAGCCAATATGCCATCAGCCGATGACCTTGTTCCAGGGGATCAATTGCACATCGGCAAACAGACCGGCCTGCGCATAGGGATCATTATTGGCCCATTCCTGCGCAGCAGCCCTGTCGGCGACGTCAAGAATCACCAACGATCCGCACATATTCCCGTCATCGTCCAGCAGCGGCCCCGCCTGAGATACGCAGTTTGTCGATTTCAGGTAATCAACGTGGGCAGACCGGTTTTCTTGACGCACCGACAGGGAGTCGGGTTTGTCATGGGCAATAAGGGCAATCAGCATGTCATTCTTCCTTTAATGGTCTGGTCAGAAGCGATTTCATCGCGCTTTGCACATCTAAGCGGTTCTCGATCAGACCTGCAACGGCGGCGGTGATCGGCAGATCAAGCTGCTGCTGGCGCGCCAACGCATTGATTGCCTGCGCCGTCGCGGCCCCTTCGACAGTGTCTGTTGTGTCAAAACTGCCGCCTTTGCCCATCGACAGTCCTAGCCGATAGTTGCGCGACTGGACCGAGGTACAGGTGAGTGCAAGATCGCCAAACCCCGAAAGCCCTGACAGCGTGTCTGGGTCGGCTTTCAGATGCGCGGCGAGGCGCTGCATTTCCGCAAAGCCGCGCGTCATCAGCGCCGCGCGCGCGCTTTCCCCAAGCCCGGCCCCCATCGCGGCACCGCAGGCGATGGCGACCACGTTCTTCAACGCGCCACCCAACTCCGCGCCGATCGTGTCAGTGGTGCGATACAGCCTTAGGTTCTCGGTCGTCAGCGCCTGCTGCAAGGTTTTTCCCGTCGCGGCGTCGCCACAGGCCAGCGTCAGCGCCGTGGGCAGCCCCCGCGCAATATCGGCGGCAAAGCTGGGGCCGGTCAGAATCGCGGGCAGCGCATCTGGCAACACCGCGCGGATCACTGCAACCGGGCCAAGGCCGCTATCCAATTCAATGCCCTTGCAGCACGCAACAATGGTTTTTCCCCGTAACAGAGCCTCGTTAAAGGTCAAAAACCCGCGCAGCTTTTGCATCGGAACGGCGGCCAGCAGGATGTCCGCTTTGGTCGCGTCGACCAGGTTGTCGGTCACAAACATATGGTGCGGAAAGGGGCAGCCGGGCAGGCGTGCGGTGTTTTCGCGCGACACATCCATGCCTTTCGTGTCGCGCGCCCACAGAGTTACCGGCCCCTTGTTGGACAACGATATGGCCAGTGCCGTCCCAAAAGCGCCGCCCCCCAAAACCGCGATGCTCATGCCTTTGCCCCTTTTTTTCCGCTGCCCAGCATGGACGGTTGCGACGTGTCGAGCGGCCAGCGCGGTCGGGCCGACAGGGTCAGATCGTCCGGATCGCGCACCGTACTCTGTTCGGCTGCCGCAAAGGCGATCATTGCGGCGTTATCGGTACAAAGTGCCAGCGGCGGCGCAATAAACGCGGTGTCATTGTCAGCCGCAACAGTCTCTAACCCGGCGCGAATGGCCTGATTTGCGGCAACACCCCCGGCCACGCACAAGCTGCGCGTCGCCGGATCGGCTGCCAGATAGATCTGCAAAGCGCGGCGGGTCTTTTCGGCCAGAACATCGACGACGGCGGCTTGAAATGCGGCGGCCAAATCGGATTGATCCTGCACCGTCAGCCCGCCTTTTTCTTCGATGATTTTATCCCTTGCCCGCAGGACCGCCGTTTTGAGCCCGGAAAAAGACAGGTCGCAATTTGGGCGGTCCAACAGCGGGCGCGGCAAGACGATGCGGGTCGAATCACCGGATTTTGCGGCCTGTTCAATCGCGGGGCCACCGGGTTGCGGCAGCGATATCAGTCGGGCAACCTTGTCGAACGCTTCGCCTGGCGCATCATCAATTGTGCCGCCCAGACGCTCGAACCGGTCCGGACCGTGCACCAACAGAAACTGGCAATGACCGCCTGACACCAACAGCATCAGATACGGATAGGGCACATCGTCCGTCAGCCGTGGCGTCAATGCGTGCCCGGCCAGATGGTTCACCCCATAAAGCGGCCTGCCCAAGGCAACCGAAAGGGCCTTGGCGCACATCACGCCGGACACCACGCCACCGATCAGCCCGGGCCCTGCTGTGACCGCAAAACCGTCGATATCCGCCAATGTTAGACCCGCATGCGCCAGCGCATCCTCGATGCACAAATCCAGTTTCTCGGCATGGGCGCGGGCGGCAATCTCAGGCACCACACCGCCAAAGGCCGCGTGCAGATCTGATTGTCCTACGACGACAGACGACAGGATTTCCGCACGACCTCCCGGCGCGCAGCGCACAATGGCGGCGGCGGTATCATCGCAGCTGCTTTCCAATCCAAGGAGTATCATGGCCCGTATCCGTTGCAAGGGTGACCCGCGGCAAGTAACACCTTGGGGCATGTCGAACAATCCTTGGGGCCCTGCCACCAGATGACAAAGCCTGTTTTGATCCTGACACGGCCCGCGCCCGCGGCGCAACGGTTTGCCGACGCGTTGCCGGATCCGATCTTGCGCAGGGTGAACATCGTCTTCAGCCCGCTGATGCAAATCGTCGCGACCGACGCAGTGGCCGACTTGACCGGCTATGCGGGCGTGATCTTTTCGTCGGCCAACGGTGTTGCGCATGGACCTAAGGGAGACGGGCGCACGGCCTATTGCGTGGGGAACAAAACCACGCAGGCCGCACTTGCGAACGGTTGGCAGGCACAAATGGCCGGCCGCGATGCTGATCACCTGATCGCAACGCTTGGCCAAATCCGGCCAACGGCACCGTTGCTGCATGTTGGCGGTACGTACCAGCGTGGCGACATCGCCGCGCGGTTGACCGTGAAAGGTCTGCGCACTCAAGCAATTGCGGTCTATGACCAGACCCTGCTGCGTCTTTCGGCACAGGCGCAATCGGCGCTGGCCGGGGGGGCGCTGTGCATCGTCCCGTTGTTTTCGCCGCGCACGGCCACTCAGTTCATCACTGATGCGGCGGACACGCGCCATGTCATCGCCTTGGCCCTTAGCGGGGCTGTCGCCGACAGCCTGCACGGCGTTCCGCTTAAAGGTCTGCATATTGCGACTGAACCAACAGCCGGTTCAATGCGTTTAGCACTTGAAACTGCTGTCGATTGGGACAGCTTGCCTTGAAGACGGACCGTTATGGTGTCTAAGGTTGTGCAAATAGCTGGCATTCAGTCAGAATCGGAGAGGTTTTAGGCGTGGCGAAAGCGAAAACACCAACCAAAGGCAGCGACAAACCTGCGCAATCCTCGAAATCACGCGCATCGACTGCGGCGTCAAAGCCAGGCGCATCGGCCAAGGCACCTGTGAAATCTGCGGCTACACCGAAAGCGGGCGTTCCCAAGACTGCTGCGGCTAAGTCACCACAGAACGTCACGACATCCGTGGCACCCGACGCCAAGAAAGATGTCGTGCCCGCGTCCGACCCAACAAAGACAAGTACAGCCAAGCCGGACGTGATTTCCGAAACGACTGCAAAGCCGACCGCAGGGACGATACCCAATGAAGCGGGCAAGCCATCTGAGACAGACCAAAAGCCCGACACATCCAAACCTGCCGACGCAAAGCAAGCTGACCCGGTCAAGAGCGACAAGCCCGCCGCAGCCGCTGCTGCCGCATCGCCCAAGCCCGAGGTTTCTAAGCCTGTGCCCGTAGCACCAGCGCCAGCGCCTGAAAAATCGGGCAGCGTGTTCTGGCCCATGCTTCTTGGTGGCGTCATCGCCGGTGGTATTGGATTTGCCGCAGCCGAGATGAATGTATTTGGCCTGCGCGATGCACCTGTGACAGCGCCGGTCGCGGATACGCCCTTTAGCGATGATCTGGCGGCGCTGAACGTGCGAATCACGGATCTTGAGCAGGCATCATCCGCTGGATTTACCCCCTCAGACGCCGCCGCAAGTGATGAAGCGCTGGAATCGCTGCAAGCGACGCTGGCCGAATTGACCGCGCGCGTTGATGAAATCGCCAACCGTCCAGCCCCCGAAGCGCCCGCCCCCGCAGAGGTAGATACGTCGGCGTTCGAGGCTGAATTGTCGGCGCTCAAGACATCGGTCGAGACCCAGCGGGACGAGATCGAAGAGTTGCTGGCCAGCGCACGAACCGTCGAGGAAGCAACTGCCGATGCGGCTCGGATTGCGGCGCAGCAATCGGCTGTGGCCAGAATCGTGTCGGCAATTGATACTGGCGAACCCTTTGCCGACGCCGTGTCGGAATTGCAGACCGCAGGTACCGACGACATTCCGCCTGCTTTGATCGACAGTGCGGAAACCGGCGTAACCACCAGTGCAAACCTGCAAGACCGCTTTACCAGCGTCGCGCGCGCCGCACTGGCCGGTGCCAGAGCCGACGCGCCAGCAGACGCAGAAGGCGGATTGGGCGGTTTCCTAAAGCGCCAGCTTGGTGCCCGGTCGGTCGCGCCGCGGGAAGGCAATGATCCAGATGCGGTCTTGTCACGCGCCGAAGCTGCGGTCCGCGACGGTCGTCTGACGGATGCCCTGACCGAGATTGAAGCGTTGCCCGACAGTGCCAAGGCACCGATGGCCGATTGGCTGTCCGACGCGCAAACGCGCCAAGCCGCAAAAGATGCCGTGCAGACCCTGACACAACGCCTGACGGCAAACTAAGGAACAGTTTTATGCTTTGGTCACTGATTAAGATCGTTGTGTTTGTCGCGGCCATCGCTGCGCTGACATGGGGCGCTGCGTTCCTGCTGGAAAGCTCGGGTGGCTTGCAGATCACCGTCATGGGGACGGAATTCAACTTTGGCCCTCTGCAGTCGGTCGTTGCCGTCGTCTTGTTGATCTTGTCTGTTTGGCTGATCCTGAAAATACTGGCGCTGCTGGTGGCGGTCTGGCATTTCCTGAACGGTGATGAAACCGCGCTGTCGCGGTACTTTGACCGCAACCGTGAACGCAAAGGCTATGAGGCACTGTCCGAAGGGTTGATGGCGCTGGCCAGTGGCGAAGGGCGGTTGGCCATTTCCAAGGCGGCGAAGGCAGATAAATATCTGGAGAAACCCGAACTGACGAACCTGCTGATTGCGCAGGCTGCTGAATTGGCGGGTGACCGGCGCAAGGCGGAACAGTCGTATCGCAAGCTGGTTGTCAACGAATCTACACGGTTTGTGGGCCTGCGCGGGATCATGAAACAAAAGTTGGCCGAGGGTGACACCGAGACCGCGTTGAAGCTGGCAGAGAAAGCCTTTGCCCTGAAGCCCAAGCATGAAGAAACTGGCGACGTTCTGTTGAAATTGCAGGCCGAGAAAGAGGACTGGGCAGGTGCGCGCCAGACCCTTAACGCCAAACTCAAGAGCGGTCAGTTGCCGCGCGATGTTCACAAGCGACGCGATGCCGTTCTGGCGCTTTCCGAAGCCAAGGATGTGATTGCCGAAGGCAGCAGCATCGAATCCCGCGAATCCGCAATCGAAGCGAACCGACTGTCGCCTGATCTGATCCCCGCCGCCGTGATGGCCGCCAATGGCTATGTGGAACAGGGCAAGCCGAAGTACGCCGCGCGCATTCTGAAAAAGGCGTGGAGCGTTCATCCCCACCCCGACCTTGCTGCCGCCTTTGCCGCGATCAACCCTGACGAGACGCCGAAAGAGCGGCTTAAGCGGTTCACGGCATTAACCAGATCGCAACCCGATCACCCCGAAACACGGATGCTGCTGTCAGAGTTGAACATCGCGAACGAAGACTTCCCGGAAGCCCGCCGTGCCTTGGGCGACCTTGTGGAAACTGACCCAACCGTGCGGTCTGTCACCTTGATGGCTGCAATCGAGCGGGGCGAGGGTGCTTCCGATACTGTCGTCAAGGGCTGGCTTGCGCGGGCACTGACAGTATCGCGTGGCCCGCAATGGATCTGCGACAATTGCCAGCACATTCACAACAACTGGAAACCGATCTGCGAAAACTGCCACAGCTTTGATACGCTGGCCTGGAAAACA
>JBFGFW010000003.1:0-23040 GCA_041579395.1 Sulfitobacter sp. | reverse complement strand
CCCGGGGGTGTGGGGGCTGGCCCCCATGTCCTGTGCTCAAAGCCCGTCACAAAGGCCAGAAAACCAGAATCGCCGGGATCGATACGGCCACCACGATGATTTCCAGCGGTAGACCCATGCGCCAATAATCACCAAAGTTATAGCCACCCGGACCCAGGATAAGCGTGTTGTTCTTGTGCCCGATCGGCGTCAGGAAGGCGCTGGATGCGGCCACGGCAACGGCCATCAGAAACGGGTCCGGGGACACGCCCAGCGATTGGGCCATCTGGATGCCCACAGGTGCGGCCACGATGGTCGTTGCGGTGTTGTTCAACACATCCGACAGGGTCATCGTCACCACCATCAACACAGTGAGCACAGCCCAGGCGGGCATCCCTTCAGTCAGCCCGACCAGGGCCCCCGCAATCAACTCGGTACCGCCCGATGTCTCCAGCGCCGCCCCCAGCGGGATCATCGATCCCAGCAAAACGACAACGGGCCATTCGATATGGGTGTAGAGTTCGGACAGCGGCACGATCCGCGCGAGCACATAGGCAACCACGACCAGACCCAACGCCACGGGCAGATAGATCAATCCGAAACTTGCCGCCGTCACGGCCCCACCAAACAACCCGATGGCCAGCCAGACCTTGCTGTTCTCAGTCACCGCCAGGCCGCGGTCGGCCAGCGGCAGGACGCCCAGCCATTCCACGACATACGCTGCGGTATCTCGGGGTACCAGCAGCAGCAGAATATCCCCGACCTCAAGGTTGGTTTTGCGCAGTTGCGAGGTGATCTTTTGGCCGCGTCGCGAAATTCCCAACAGGACCGAACGCTGCCGCCAGGACAGTCCCACGGACTGCGCAGACCGACCGTTCAGACGAGATTCGTTGGTTACGACGACTTCCACGATCTCAACTCCGGCACCATCGGCGTGCAGCAATTGTTGCCGGTCGGTGTCGGCGAGATCCAGATTCAGCGTGCTGCGAAATTCATCCAAGGCATCCGGTGTCGCCTCGAGTACCAGCGCGTCGCCGGCCTGCAGCGCCGCGTTGCGGGCCTGGCCATAGCGGCGGATGCCGTCTCGGACCAACCCCAGCATCGCCACATCGGTCTTGTCGGCTTCATCCTGCAATTCAGCAAGCCGTTTGCCGATAAGGGGGCTGCCCTCAGGCACGCTCAACTCTGCCAGAAACTGCGACAGGTCTTCGGGTTTCAGCGCAGTGTTGTCGCGCGCCGGGATCATCCGCCAGCCCACCAGCGCCACGAAGATCAGCCCGGCGATGGCGGCAATGCCGCCCACCGGGGCGAAATCAAACATGCCGAAGGGTGCGCCCAGCGATTCCTGCCGGATCGAGGCGATGATAATGTTGGGCGGCGTGCCGATCAACGTGACCATCCCGCCCAGGATTGTCGCAAAGCTGAGCGGCATCAGACTTAGCCCCGGGTTGCGCCCGGCTTTGCGTGCGGTCTGGATGTCGACAGGCATCAACAGGGCAAGCGCTGCCACGTTGTTCATGAATGCCGACAGCACCCCCCCGATCAATCCCATCAGCGTGATATGCGCGCCCAGGCTGCGCGATGCGTCGACCAGCGTGCGGGTGATCAGCAACACCGCACCTGACCGCACCAGCCCGGCCGACACCACCAGCACCAGTGCCACCACCAGCGTCGCAGGGTGGCCGAACCCGTCAAAGGCGTTCTTGCTGTCGACCACACCCAGCACCACGCCAGCCATCAGGGCCGAGAATGCCACCAGATCATAGCGAAAGCGGCCCCATAGCAGCATGCCGAAGACGGCAGCGAACAGGGCGAAGAGGATGATTTGATCTTGCGTCATTGTGCCGTTCACCTGTTTCGAAGGGAAATATTAGGAGTCGCGCTTGGCTTAGCAGGCCGATTGGGGGCTGTCTGCCCCCAAACCCCCGAGGATATTTGCTAGCCAGAGAACATGGGGCGCGCCGTTCTTGGGTGGCTTGTTCGCAGGCATCCGCTGGCATATAGAGAGCGAAATTCAGATTTTCGCACATGAGGGTACCATGGCAGGCCATTCAAAATGGGCAAACATTCAACACCGCAAGGGCCGGCAGGACAAGATCCGCGCCAAAGTGTTCTCTAAGATGTCAAAAGAGATCACCGTCGCGGCCAAGATGGGCGATCCCGATCCTGACAAGAACCCGCGGTTGCGTCTGGCAATCAAGGAAGCAAAGTCGGTTTCCGTGTCGAAAGAAGTGATCGACCGCGCGATCAAGAAATCCCAGGCCGGCGAGGGTGAGGATTACGAGGAAATCCGCTATGAGGGGTATGGCCCCAATGGCGTCGCGGTGATTGTCGAGGCGATGACCGATAACCGCAACCGCACCGCGTCTACCGTGCGGTCGACCTTTACCAAGAATGGCGGCAACCTGGGCGAAACCGGCAGCGTCGGGTTCATGTTCGACCGCAAAGGCGAAATTACCTATCCGGCCAGTGTCGGCGACGCGGATACCGTGATGATGGCCGCGATCGAGGCCGGTGCGGAGGATGTGGAAAGTTCGGAAGAGGGGCACGTGATCTGGTGTCTCGACACGGATCTTAACGAGGTTGCAACCGCGCTTGAGGAAAATTTGGGCGAATCCGACAGCACCAAACTGGTGTGGCGTCCCACGACCACGACAGAAATGGATTTGGAGGGGATGGAGAAGCTGATGAAGTTGATCGATGCCTTGGAAGACGATGACGATGTGCAGCGGGTCACGACGAATTTTGAAGCCTCGGACGAGGTGATGGAACAGCTTCAAGCCGAATAGGCGTGTTCCATAAAAAAACCGCCCGTGTTTACGCGGGCGGTTTTTTTGTGTCTGAACACATGCCGATCAGCCGAGCGGGCGCAGCACCTTGAAGAACCCGCGGCGAAGCGCTTTTGTCCGCTGCTGTGCGGGTCCTTGCTGTGCGAGGGTCGCCAGAACGCGTTTCACGTCGTTCAACCGGCTAAGGGCCTTTGCCCCGCCTGCACCTGCCTGAACGCTGAGGATCTTTGCCTGAGTATGCAGGGCCGCCTCGATAAGTGCGAATTCCTTTTGGCTGATTTCCAGCTTCTGCTTTTCGTCGGACATGACTTTTTCCCTTGCTTTACAGTGCACCAGATAGGGTGCGCCCGCCGGTTCTGCCAGTAGTTACGTGCCGGATGACGCATTTGTTTCAGGACTTGGGGTAGTGTCGGCGTTTTTTCTCCGGGGAAGTGCCGATAAGACACGGATTTTCTTTGGGTTCCGCCAAACTCGGTGCTAGGGATCCGCACCGTTGATCGGAACCAATTGATGTTGACCGCTTTCTTGCCCGGCTTTGCCCTTAGCCTGACGCTGATCCTGGCGATTGGCGCGCAGAATGCGTTTGTCTTGCGCCAGGGCTTGCGGCTGCAACATGTGTTCTGGGTCTGTCTGACATGTGCGGTATCCGATGCCCTGCTGGTGGCAGCGGGGGTGGCGGGCTTTGGCGCGCTGGCGCAGGCGGTACCTTGGTTCGAGACCGCGATGCGGTTCGGCGGGGCGGCATTTCTGATCTGGTACGGCGCACAGAACGCGCGGTCGGCATGGCGCGGGGGTGAGGCGCTGAAGGCGGACACGGCCCAGATCCAAAGCCTGAGGCGTACAATCGTGACGTTGTTGGCGCTGACTTGGCTAAACCCGCATGTCTACCTGGATACCGTGGTTTTGCTGGGCTCGATTTCGGCGCAATACGAAAATCGTATGGCGTTTGGCGCGGGGGCCGTCACGGCAAGTTTCGTTTTCTTCTTCAGCCTTGGTTATGGCGCGCGGATGCTCAGCCCGTTTTTTGCGAAGCCGCGCAGCTGGCAAATGCTGGATGCGGTAATTGCGCTGACAATGTGGGCGATTGCTGCGAAACTTGTACTGATGTGATCTTGTCCTTGGTCGCGCATTAGGAAATGCTGGATTTATGACAACAGCGCTTCCTCATCGTCCCGTCCCCGGTATCTTTTGGATGATCGTGACGGGGCTTTGTTTCATCTGCGTCACCGCGTTGGTGAAACACATGGGGCCGCGGCTGCCTGCGGCAGAGGCGGCATTTATCAGGTACGGGCTGGGGCTGGTGTTCTTGTTGCCCGCCGTCGGTGCGTTGCGCCGCGCCCGGCTGACGCAAAGGCACTGGCGGCTGTTCACCTTGCGCGGTGGCATGCATGCCATGGGCGTGATTTTGTGGTTCTACGCCATGACCCGGATTTCCATCGCCGAAGTCACTGCGATGAACTATCTGGCCCCGATCTATGTCACCATCGGTGCAGCGTTGTTCTTGGGTGAAAAGCTGGCCATGCGGCGCATCGTCGCCGTGATTCTGGGGCTTGCGGGGGCCGTGGTCATCCTGCGTCCGGGGTTTCGCGAACTTGGCACCGGTCATTTCGCCATGCTGATTGCTGCGGTGGTGTTTGGTGGGGCCTATCTGCTGGCCAAGGTGCTGGCGGACGAGGTAAAGCCGTCGGTCGTGGTCGCGATGATGTCGCTGTTCGTGACGCTGGCGCTGGCCCCGTTTGCCTTTTCGGTCTGGATCGCGCCAACCTGGGCCGAGGTGGGCATTCTGGCCGCTGTCGCCTGCTTTGCCACGGCGGGTCATTACACGATGACGCTGGCCTTTGCCGCCGCGCCCCTGACGGTGACGCAGCCCGTGACGTTTTTGCAATTGGTCTGGGCCACAGCGCTGGGTGCCGCGGTATTTTCCGAACCGGTGGATATCTGGGTGATCCTGGGCGGATTTGTCATTCTGGGATCGGTGACCTTTATCACCTGGCGCGAAGCGGTGCTGAACCGTCAGATCACTCCTGCCAGCCCGGCGGTCAAGTTTTAAGGGGCGGCCTGCGTCCAGTCGATGCCGAATTTCATTGACTTGGCAGTCAATAAAAACCAAAACATCCGCGTGCAGCCCCAGTCAGAACCACAAGGACCCACACATGCCCAAAGTTGGAATGGAGCCGATCCGCCGTAGCGCGCTGGTCAAGGCGACGATCGCCGAGATCGGGGCCGCGCAGTCGCTGGATGTTACCGTCGGCCAGATCGCCCGCCGTGCCGGCATGTCGTCGGCATTGGCGCACCATTATTTCGGCGGCAAGGATCAGATATTCCTTGCCGCCATGCGCTTCATCCTGACGGAATACAGCATTGAAGTGCGTCGCGCCTTGGCGCTGGCGCAAACGCCGATCGGCCGCGCCGAGGCGATCATCCGCGCCAGCTTTGCCGAAAGCTGCTTTGATCCGGCGACGGTCAGCGCGTGGATGACCTTGTACGCATCGGCGCGCAACAATGCCGAAACCCGCCGTTTGCTGGTGGTCTATCAAGGGCGGCTGCGGTCAAACCTGACCCATGCGCTGCGCCCACTGTCGGATCAGCCGGTCGCAGATGCCGAAACGCTGGCGGCCCTGATCGACGGGTTGTATTTGCGGGCTGCCCTGTCCGAAGGCGGCAGCGCGCATGCGGCAAGCGCCCAGGCCATCACCGTGTTGCACAAACTGCTGGGGGGTCCTGCGTGACCAAACCGAATATCCTGATCCTGATGGTCGATCAGTTGAACGGCACGCTGTTTCCCGACGGCCCGGCGGACTGGCTGCATGCCCCCAACCTCAAGAAACTTGCGGCGCGATCGACCCGGTTCAAGAACGCCTATACCGCCAGCCCGCTGTGCGCACCGGGGCGGGCGGCGTTTATGTCGGGGCAATTGCCGTCCGACACCGGCGTCTATGACAATGCCGCTGAGTTTGCGTCCAGCGTGCCGACCTATGCGCATCATCTGCGCCGGGCGGGCTATCAGACCTGTCTGTCGGGCAAGATGCACTTTGTCGGCCCCGATCAATTGCACGGGTTCGAGGAACGCCTGACCACAGACATCTACCCGGCTGATTTCGGCTGGACGCCCGATTACCGCAAACCCGGCGAACGGATCGACTGGTGGTATCACAACATGGGGTCGGTCACAGGCGCGGGAGTGGCCGAGATCACCAACCAGATGGAATACGACGATGCCGTCGCGTTCGAGGCGACGCGCAAGCTGTACGATCTGTCGCGCGGCCTGGACGACCGGCCCTGGTGCCTGACCGTCAGCTTTACCCACCCGCATGACCCCTATGTAGCACGCAAGAAATACTGGGATCTATACGCAGATTGCGACCATCTGCTGCCGACGGTACCTGCGATCCCATATGCCGACCAAGACGCCCATTCAAAGCGGATCTTCGATGCCAATGACTGGCGCAGCTTTGATCTGACCGAGGACAATATCCGCAAATCCCGGCAGGCGTATTTCGCCAACATCAGCTATCTGGACGACAAGATCGGAGAGATTTTGCAGACGTTGGAAGACACCCGCCAAGAGGCGATCATCGTCTTCGTCTCAGACCATGGCGATATGCTGGGCGAACGTGGCCTGTGGTTCAAGATGAGCTTTTACGAGGGGTCTTCCCGCGTGCCGATGATGATTGCCGCGCCGCAGATGGCACCGGGGCTGCATGACACGCCGGTCAGCAATATCGACATCTGCCCGACGCTGTGTGATCTGGCAGGTGTATCGATGGACGAGGTTATGGATTGGACCACCGGCCAGTCGCTGGTCCCTATGGGGCAGGGGGTGACCCGGACGGAACCGGTCGCGATGGAATACGCCGCCGAAGGATCCTATGCACCGATGGTATCGCTGCGCTATGGCAAATGGAAATTCAACCGCTGCACCCTTGACCCCGATCAGCTGTTTGATCTGGACGCCGACCCACATGAGTTGATCAATCTGGCCGAAAAACCCGCCCATCAGGGCACCCGGATGACGCTTTCGGCCAAGGCCGATGCCCGTTGGGATCTGGCCGCCTTCGACGCGGATGTGCGCAAAAGCCAGGCGCGCCGCTGGGTCGTCTATGAGGCGCTGCGCAAAGGCGGCTATTACCCTTGGGATTACCAGCCCCTGCGCAACGCGTCAGAGCAGTATATGCGCAACCACATGGATCTGAATGTCTTAGAAGAAAACAAGCGCTTCCCGCGCGGCGAATGATCGGACGTAGCCCCAAATGACAGGCGACGTCGAACCGAAAAAAGAGAGAATTATGGACACCCAACCCAAGGCAAGCCACTTCATCGGCGGCGAATATGTCGAAGACACCAACGGGACGCCGATCAACGTGATCTATCCCGCGACCGGTGCCACGATTGCAACCGTCTATGCCGCCACCCCCGAGATCATCGAGAAAGCCATCACCGTCGCCCGCACCGCGCAGGTGGCTTGGGCGGCGATGACCGGCACGCAGCGGGGCCGTATCCTGCGCCGTGCTGCGGACATCATGCGCGAACGCAACCATGACCTGAGCGTGCTGGAAACCTATGACACCGGCAAACCCTATCAGGAAACCTCTGTCGCGGATGCGACCAGCGGGGCCGATGCGTTGGAGTATTTCGGCGGGCTTGCGGCAACGCTGACCGGCGAACATATCCAGTTGGGCGACGATTGGGTCTATACCCGCCGCGAACCGCTGGGTCTGTGCGTGGGCATCGGTGCATGGAACTATCCGACCCAAATCGCTTGTTGGAAGGGCGCGCCGGCACTGGCTTGCGGCAACGCGATCATTTTCAAACCGTCCGAGACGACGCCGCTATGCGCCTTGAAGGTCGCCGAGATCCTGCACGAAGCCGGGTTGCCGGCGGGACTTTACAATGTCGTGCAGGGCATGGGCGACGTGGGCGCGGCACTGGTCACGGATCCGCGCGTCGACAAGGTGTCGCTGACAGGATCAGTGCCGACGGGGCGCAAGGTCTATGCCGCCGCTGCGGCAGGCATCAAGAATGTGACGATGGAATTGGGCGGCAAATCCCCGATGATCGTATTTGAGGACGCCGACATTGATAACGCGGTCAGCGGCGCGATCTTGGGCAACTTCTACAGCTCGGGGCAGGTCTGTTCCAATGGCACGCGGGTGTTCGTGCACCGCGACATCAAGGGCGCGTTTCTAAACCGGCTGGCCGAGCGGTTGTCGCTTGCCGTGATCGGCGACCCGATGGACCCCGCGACCAGCTTTGGCCCGATGGTGTCGAAACGGCAGCTCGACATCGCGTTGGATTATGTTGCGAAGGGCAAGGACGAAGGCGCGCGACTGGTCTTTGGCGGCAGTGCCGTCGACGGCGATGGGTTCTATATGCAGCCAACGGTGTTTGCCGATGTGACCGACGACATGGCAATCGCGCGCGAAGAAATCTTTGGTCCGGTGATGTCGGTGCTGGACTTCGATGACGAAGACGACGTGATGGTGCGTGCCAATGCGACAGAATTCGGTCTGGCCGCAGGTGTTTTCACCCGCGACCTTGCCCGCGCGCACCGGGTGGCCGCAAAATTCGAGGCCGGTACCTGCTATATCAATACGTACAACGATGCACCCGTCGAAGCGCCGTTCGGCGGCATGAAGAACTCCGGTGTGGGACGCGAAAACTCCAAGGCTGCGATTGAACACTACAGCCAGTTGAAATCGGTCTATGTACGCATGGGCGATCTGGAAGCGCCCTTTTGATGGTCGGCCTGCCAGAGCCAGACTCGTCAAGGCTACGCATGACCCGCGTTGATATCCTGAAATGGGTCGCAACCGCGGTTCAACTTGTGGGCTACGGTCTGACGGGTCTTGGCATGCAACCTTGGAATGTCTTTGCCTTCTTTGCCGGGATTGCCTTGTGGTTTGCCGTGGGCGTGATGTGGAAGGACCGTGCGATTATGGTCGTGCATGTCGGCGCGTTTCTATCGCTGTTGATCGGATATGTGAGTGTGAACTGATGCAAGCTGAATTTATCATTGTTGGCGCGGGAAGTGCCGGATGTGCGATGGCGTATCGGTTGGCGATGGCCGGGCGCAAGGTGCTGGTGATCGAACACGGCGGTACCGATGCGGGGCCGTTCATCCAGATGCCCGCGGCGCTGTCCTATCCGATGAACATGAAGCGCTATGATTGGGGGTTCCAATCCGAACCTGAGCCGCATTTGGGCGGGCGCCGGCTGGTGTGCCCACGGGGCAAGGTCATCGGCGGGTCATCGTCGATCAACGGCATGGTGTATGTGCGCGGGCATGCGCTGGACTACGATCATTGGGCGGACGCTGGTGTCGACGGCTGGAGTTTTGCCGACGTGCTGCCCTATTTCAAGCGGATGGAGCGGTGGCATGATGGCGGTCACGGCGGCGACCATGGCTGGCGCGGGAACGATGGCCCGTTGCATGTCAGCCGGGGCCCCCGCGCAAACCCCTTGTTCGAAGCGTTTGTCATGGCAGGCGAGCAGGCGGGTTACGAGACGACCGCCGACTACAACGGTGAAAAGCAGGAAGGCTTTGGCCCGATGGAGCAGACGGTCTGGAATGGCCGGCGCTGGTCTGCGGCCAATGCGTATCTGCGCCCTGCCCGGAAAACCGGCAACGTCGAGATCGTCCGCGCCTTGGCGCAGCGCATCGTGATCGAAGATGGCCGTGCTGTGGGCGTCGAGGTGCTGCGCGGTGACACCGTCGAGGTGGTCCGCGCGCGCCAAGAAGTCATCATCGCCGCGTCGTCGATCAATTCACCCAAGCTTCTGATGCTGTCAGGCATTGGTCCTGCCGCGCATCTGGCCGAGCACGGCATTGACGTTGTTGCCGATCGGGCGGGTGTGGGGCAAAATCTGCAGGACCATCTGGAACTGTATATCCAGATGTCCGCCAGCCAGCCAATCACGCTTTATAAGCATTGGAACGTCGTGTCCAAGGCGGTTATCGGCGCGCAGTGGCTGTTTACGAAAACCGGAATGGGCGCATCGAACCAGTTTGAATCTGCCGCTTTCGTCCGGTCCAAGGCGGGGATCAAATATCCCGATATTCAGTATCATTTCCTGCCCATTGCCGTGCGCTATGACGGGCAGGCGGCGGCCGAGGGCCATGGCTTTCAGGCGCATGTCGGGCCGATGCGATCGACCTCGCGCGGGTCGGTCACGCTGGCGTCGGGCAATCCGGCGGACGACCCGAAGATCCTTTTCAACTATATGTCGCAAGAAAAAGATTGGGAGGAGTTCCGCAACTGCATCCGCCTGACCCGCGAGATCTTCGCCCAAGACGCGTTCAAGCCATTTGTGAAGGATGAAATACAGCCCGGTGCCAATCTGCAGACCGATGACGAACTGGATGCCTTTATCCGTGAACATGCAGAAAGCGCGTATCATCCGTGCGGGACGTGCCGCATGGGGCGGGCCGATGATCCGGATGCCGTGGTGGACCCGCAGGGCCGGGTGATCGGCGTCGATGGGTTGCGTGTCGCGGACAGCTCGATCTTTCCGCGCATCACCAATGGCAACCTGAACGCGCCCTCGATCATGGTGGGCGAAAAGATGTCTGATCATATACTGGGGCTTGACCCGTTGGCAGCGGCAAACGATGCGCCTTGGGTACACCCTGAGTGGGAAACATCACAGCGTTAATGAATTATTAACCTTCGTTAACAAACCGTATTGTTCTGCGGGGAATAGATGCCCAGACTTCGGGCATGAAAAAGGTTCTTCCCCTGCTAGCGATTATCGTCGCATGTGGTTATCTTGTCGCCCCCGCGGGGGCGATTGACGCGACGATCCATGGCACCGTGCACGTCATCGACGGCGATACCTTCGATGTGGGTCGCACGCGCATCCGTCTGTTCGGCATTGATGCCCCGGAGGGCGATCAGACCTGTCTGGATGGGCAGGGAACCGCGCTGCGTTGTGGCGATTGGGTGTCAAGGCAGGTGCGACAGATGTACCAAGGTCAGACGGCGCAGTGTCAGCGCAAGGATATTGATCGTTATGGCCGCACCGTGGCGCGCTGCACCGTTGCGGGCATGGACATCGGGCAGGGTTTGGTGGCGCGCGGTCTGGCCTTCGCCTATGCAGAATACAGCGAACTTTACGTCCAAGATGAAATTGCAGCGATCCACCACGGCCGGGGCATTCACGCCTATCATACTCAACGGCCATCGGAGTTTCGCGCGGCCAAGAAAGCTGCGGCACCCGTCGTGTCGACCCGTACGCGCCAGAGCGGCCAGGCCGGGTGCACGATCAAGGGCAACATCAGCGCCAAGGGTATCCGGATTTTCCATGTCTCCGGTCAACGAGATTACCTTAGAACCTCAATCCGCACAGACAAGGGCGAACGCTGGTTCTGCTCGGCCGATCAGGCACGCGCGGCAGGATGGCGCGCGGCGCGGCGCTGATCACTTGACCTGATAGGGCAGCACCCCGCGCAAATTCGGGTCAACGACCAATTGCCGCTCAAGCGGCGGTACCGATCGCTGATGGCAGGACTTGCGTTCGCAGATGCGGCAGGAAATCCCGATGGGCTCAAACGCAGACGCACGCGTGGTGTCCATGCCATCGGCATAGACCAAGGCGGCCGCATGTCGTACCTCGCACCCCAACGAGATTGCATAGCGCCGCACCGGTGCGCCAAAGCGTCCCGCAGGTTTCGAGATGTCGCGCGCCAGTGAAATATAACGCACCCCGTCTGGCGTTTCGGCCAATTGGCGCAGAAAACGGCCTGGCGTTTCAAACGCGCTGTGCACGTTCCACAGCGGGCAGGCCCCCCCGAAGCGGGCAAACTGCAGCCGCGTGGCCGAATGACGCTTTGTGATGGTGCCCGCCTGATCGACGCGCACGAAAAAGAACGGAATGCCCTTGGCACCGGGGCGCTGCAAGGTCGACAGACGGTGCGCCACCTGTTCGATTGATGCACCGAACTGACCGGCCAGCACCTCAAGATCGTGGCGGCAGGTCTGGGCGTTCTCCAAAAACACGCCATAGGGCATCAGCGCGGCCCCGGCGAAATAGTTGGCAAGGCCAATCTTGGCGATGTCACGCGCGGCTGGGCTGTGGAACCGGGCGAAATCCAGTGTGGCCTCCAGCAGGTCGTTCTGGCGGGTCAGCGCCACCTGCAAGAGCAGTTGAAACGTCTGGGTTTCACGCGGCGCGCGGGCCGACAGATGCAAGACGCGGGTGGCGGGGTCGAAACGGCGCAATGCCTCGACGTCGTCAAACGTCACGTCAATGCCCGCCGCGCGCAATGTGTCGATCGCAGTGGTGCGCACAGGGGCCGGGCTGCCACTGGCGCGGGCAAAATGCTCGGCCGCGCGGTCGACAGCGTCGATGTAGTTGTCGCAATAGTGAAAGAAATCGCGCACTTCTTCCCACGGGCTTGGGCTGGCGCGGGCGTCTTCGCGCCCCAACGCTTCGTCCAGTGACGCAAGGCGTTCATGGGTCTGCCGGTGGCTTTGGTGCAGCTTGATAAAGGCGCGTGCCAGCCCGGGTGCGTTGGACGCGGCCAATTGCAGTTCGGCAAGCGGCAGGGTGTCGCCTTCGAACAACGGGTCGGACAAGACCTCGCGCATGTCGCTCATCAGCCGCTCGCCGTCGCCACTGGACAGTTCGGTGACGTCCATGCCGAATTCTGCGGCTAGGGCCAGCACCACCGTCGTGCTGACAGGCCGGTTGTTGTTTTCCATCTGGTTGAGATAGGGCAGGGACACGCCAAGCTTTGCGGCAAATTCTTTCTGGGTGTGACCTTTCTGGGTGCGCACCTCGCGCAGTTTCGCGCCCGCGTATAGCTTTTGTGTGACCACTTCACGCGCCTTTGCAAACTAGCAAGTTTTTCATATGTTATCTTTGCAAACCTAGTCGGACAAGGGGTCTTTCAACGCAGCCCAAGCGTCTTTTCGCGTTGGATCACCACCAAGATCGCCGCAACACCGGCCATGGCCGTCAACAGCATGATCCACAACAGCGGATAGGCTCCGGTTTCCTTGCTCAGCAAAGCACCCGCCAGAATGCTCAGGCCCGCGCCGCCCCCGATCATGATCGCCCCGCCAAGGCCGGACGCCGTGCCAGCCAGTTGGGGGCGCACCGACAGCAGACCTGCCGTGGCGTTGGGAATGCACAAACCGTTGCCCAATCCCACCAGTGTCATCATGCCGAAAAAGGACAGTGGCGTGCCATAGCCCATCAGAAAGATCACCATCGACACCGAACCGCCAATGGCATTTGCCAGACAGCCACACAACACAAGGGTGTTCACGCCAATCGTCGTGGCCATGCGCGCGGTGATGAAATTGCCGACGAAATAGCCGATGGCGGGGGCCCCGAAATACAGCCCCAACTGTGCTGGATCCATGCCAAACACCACACTGCCCACGAAAGGCGCGCCGCCAAGATAGGCAAAGAACGCACCCGAACAGCAAGCTGCGGCCAATGAATAGCCCCAAAAGCGCGGCGACCGCAAAAGCTCGGGGTATTCGGCAAATTGTTGCTTCAGCGATTTACCAGACGCTGCGGCGGTTTCGCCCAAGTCGAACCAGGTCACCACCAAAACCAGCCCGCCGATGCCGAACATCGCCCAAAACGTGGCCTGCCAGCCAAAGGCCTGTTCAAGCAAGCCGCCCACGGCGGGCGAAATCATCGGCACCAAGGCCATACCCATGGTGACATAGCCGATCATTGATGCTGCCTTGTCCTGGGTGAACATGTCGCGCACCACCGCACGGCTTAGCACCATCGTGACCGCGACAATGGCTTGCGCGCAGCGGAAAATCAGGAAAATTGTCGTGGTCGGCGCATAGATGCAGCCAAGCGTGGCAATCATGAAAATCCCTAGCCCCCACAGCAGCACGTTGCGACGCCCCAGATTGTCGGAGACCGGCCCGATGATCAGCTGCAATCCGGCGCTGAACAGCAGATAAAGCGGCACCGAAAGCTGCATTACCGCGTAATCGGCCTTAAAATAATCGGCCATCGCTGGCAGGCTTGGCAGGAACATGTTCATTGCCAGCGCGCCAATTCCCGATAGCAAAATCAGCGTCGAGAGGTGCGGCGGGCTGGTCTTGTCCATAAAACGAACGCGGTTTGCATTATCCATGCAAATGCAATTATCTCTCTGGCTGAAAATTGTCTATGACCTTCATCACAGTTAACTGGTTTGCAATTTGCAGATTATCCCCTGTATAGTATTTGCAAATTTGCAAGATGGCTCTTTGGTTGTCGCGCGCCAATCGTTATTGTGCAGCAAACCAGCAAGAGGTCCATCATGAAAGATATTCTCGAACAGCTCGACACCCGTCGCAAGGAAGCCCGTCTTGGTGGGGGTCAAACCCGCATCGACGCGCAACACGCGCGGGGCAAATTGACCGCCCGCGAGCGGATTGATCTGCTGCTGGACGAGGGGTCTTTCGAAGAATTCGACATGTTCGTCACGCACCGCTGCACCGATTTTGGCATGGAAAAACAAAAGCCTGCGGGCGACGGCGTTGTGACGGGGTGGGGCACGATCAACGGCCGGCTGGTCTATGTCTTCAGCCAGGATTTCACCGTATTCGGCGGGTCACTGTCGGAAACCCATGCCCAAAAGATCTGCAAGATCATGGATATGGCAATCCAGAATGGCGCGCCGGTGATTGGCATCAACGATTCCGGCGGTGCGCGCATCCAGGAAGGGGTGGCGTCGCTGGCAGGCTATGCCGAAGTGTTTCAGCGCAACATCGAAGCCTCTGGCGTGATCCCGCAAATCAGCGTGATCATGGGGCCATGCGCGGGTGGCGCGGTCTATTCCCCGGCGATGACCGACTTTATTTTCATGGTCAAAGATACCTCCTATATGTTCGTGACCGGACCCGACGTGGTCAAAACCGTGACCAATGAACAGGTCACCGCCGAAGAACTGGGCGGGGCGTCGACCCACACACGCAAATCCTCGGTGGCCGATGCCGCCTTTGAAAACGATGTCGAAGCGCTTGCCGAAGTGCGCCGGCTGGTTGATTTCCTGCCCGCCAACAACCGCGAAAAGCCGCCCGTCCGTCCGTTCTTTGATGATCCCAACCGGATCGAGCCGTCGCTGGATACGCTGGTGCCCGCCAACGCCAACACGCCCTACGACATGAAAGAGCTGATTCACAAGTTGGGCGACGAGGGCGACTTCTATGAAATTCAGGAAAACTTCGCCAAGAACATTCTGACCGGCTTCATCCGTATCGAAGGCCGGACTGTGGGCGTCGTTGCGAACCAGCCGACAGTGCTAGCGGGCTGTCTGGACATCGACAGTTCGCGCAAGGCCGCACGGTTCGTGCGCTTTTGCGATGCCTTTGAAATCCCGATCCTGACGCTGGTCGATGTGCCGGGCTTCCTGCCGGGCACCTCGCAGGAATTTGGCGGTGTGATCAAACACGGCGCAAAGCTGCTGTTCGCCTATGGCGAGGCGACTGTCCCGATGGTCACCTTGATCACCCGCAAAGCCTATGGCGGGGCCTATGACGTGATGGCGTCCAAGCATCTGCGGTCAGATTTCAACTATGCGTGGCCCACGGCGGAAATTGCGGTGATGGGGGCAAAGGGTGCTACCGAGATCATCCACCGCGCCGACCTGAAAGACCCCGAAAAAATCGCCCGCCACGCCGCGGATTACGAAACCCGCTTTGCCAATCCTTTCGTTGCCGCCGAACGCGGGTTCATCGACGAGGTGATCCAGCCGCGTATGTCCCGCAAACGCATTGCCCGTGCATTTGCATCCTTGCGTAACAAAAAGGCGTCGATGCCGTGGAAGAAGCATAATAACATTCCACTTTGAGCTTCTCTGGCTCTAAAATATCCTCGCCGAAGGCTTTAAACCCTTTTGGCGCGACAGGAGAACCGCGTGACACCGCTGCGACACGATCTTTTTTGCATGACGCCTGATCGAGCGAGGCAGGTGGCCAGATGAAACTGGCGGCTGCCCTGATCCTTGTTGCGACCGTTGCTCGGGCGGCCGAGGTGCCTGCGGGTCCGCAGGTTGACGTGCCTTCGGGTCAGTCGGTTACCTTGCAAGAGGTGCTTGTCGAGAAGATGGCGGCGGAAACCTGGCTGCGGTTTCGGTTCATCGCGCCGCAGATTGCCCGCGACGGTGGCACTGTCACCTATGATCAGGCGGGCCCTGACATGGCCTCTCTGTGCAACACGCTGGCGATCCCGTACTTGGCGCATTATGACCTGACAGGCGATGTGGTCGTAATTTCGCTGGCGGACCGCGCGACCGAATTTGGCAGTGCCGATCCGGACGCAACTCAATTTTTCGAAGCCTTTCGTATCCAAGACAATGACTGCATCTGGGAGGGATTGTAATGGATCCACAATATCTTGCGCGCCGCACGACACGTGCATTGCAAACTGCGGCTTTGGCGTCACATTTCCGCCGATTGGAAAGCAGCCAGTATTCAATTCAGACGAACTGCGATAATGTTCCCGCAAGGAATACCCAAGTATCCCTTACCTCAAATCCGGGGTTCATTTGGCATGAGGCAGTGCCAGACCCTTCAAACAGTGACAGGAGACTTAGATGTCAAAGAGCATCAAATTGCTGGCCGCATTCGGCCTTATCGCAGCCGTTTCGGCATGCGCGCCCAAGCAGCAGGAAGAATATATCGTGGTCGCACCCGAGCCCATCTCGGTTGAGCCAGTCTACACAGGCAAGTACAAGTAAGACTTGTCGGGGATGGGCGCACGCGCCTGTCCCCACGCCGCCGCGCATTGCCTCTGACGTTCGGGGGGCAACATGCTGAAACATCGCGGTTTTCCGGGTCGTCTGCCCGGTTCGGACTTTCAATTCACCATCCGTCGGGCCAATCCCAGGGGCGTCACTCCGTTGACGCGCCGCGAGCGCCGTTCCGACCGCAAGTCGGTGGACAAGCGGGCCGACACCGGCTTTATGAAAGCGCTCTGGGACTGCTTTGGCGACACCCCATTCGAGCGCGGCAACCTGGACGCAGGGCGGCTGTCCTGGCTTTTCGGCCGCGAAGTGGTGCCCGCGCAGGACCCCTTTGATCCCGAGGATTACGAAGCCCTGCTGGTGGTGCGCGAAGATGTGGCGCGCGCGTCTTTTCCCGACGCGTTCGACGACTGATTGCAATGACGGTATTTCAGACACCAGCGATCCGTCGCCACATGCCAAGCGAAATTTCGCTGTTGTTGAATCGGGTGCTTGGCTGCCTGCCAAAGCCATGGGAACTTACGCTTCGGATGCGCGTTGAGCCATTGAAGCTCGTAAGCGCTCTTCGCAGATCAAAAGGAAATCTTTCATGTCTTTCAAAAATATTCTTCTCGCTGTCGCAGCCAGCGCTGGCCTTGCCGCCTGTGGTGACAATCTTGGCGAACAGGCCCTCGGCGGCGGCGTTGTCGGCGCGGGTGCCGCAGCCGTCACCGGCGGCAGCATTGCCCAAGGTGCCGCCATCGGGGCGGGCGCAAACGTGCTGGCGTGCCAAACCGGCGTCGTCAACTGCAGCTGATTTGAAATGCGCGTCGGGCACCTGCACCGACGCTGACGATAATAAATACAGCCCCGCTCAGCCTTTGCTGACGCGGGGTTTTTCCGTTTTCTCAAGACCATAAGGGATAGCCCATGTTCACCAAGATCCTGATCGCCAACCGGGGCGAAATTGCCTGCCGCGTCATCAAGACGGCTAAGAAGATGGGTATTCAGACCGTCGCCATCTATTCTGACGCCGACGCGCAGGCGCTGCATGTAAAGATGGCAGACGAGGCTATCAACATCGGCCCGCCGCCCGCCAACCAATCTTATATCGTCATCGACAAGGTGATGGCCGCGGTCAAGGCATCGGGTGCCCAAGCGGTTCACCCCGGCTATGGGTTCCTTTCCGAGAACTCGAAATTTGCCGAGGCGTTGTCGGCGGCAGGCGTCGCCTTTGTCGGCCCGCCCGTGGGTGCCATCGAAAAGATGGGCGACAAGATCACCTCGAAGAAAATCGCGCAGGATGCGGGCGTATCTACCGTGCCCGGTTACATGGGCGTGATCGCGGACGCGGACGAGGCAGTCAAGATTTCCAAGGAGGTCGGCTATCCGGTGATGCTGAAAGCGTCGGCAGGCGGCGGCGGCAAAGGCATGCGCATCGCGTGGAACGACGAAGAGGCCCGCGAGGGGTTCCAGTCTTCCAAGAACGAGGCCGCAAACAGCTTTGGCGATGATCGCATTTTCATCGAGAAATTCGTGACTCAGCCACGACACATCGAAATTCAGGTGCTCTGCGATGCGCATGGCAACGGCATCTATCTGGGTGAACGCGAATGTTCGATCCAGCGCCGCAATCAAAAGGTTGTAGAAGAAGCCCCCAGCCCGTTTCTGGATGAAGCCACCCGCAAGGCGATGGGTGAACAGGCCGTCGCCTTGGCGCAGGCCGTTGGCTATACCAGCGCCGGCACCGTGGAATTCATCGTCGATGGTGACCGGAATTTCTATTTTCTGGAAATGAACACCCGTCTTCAGGTCGAACATCCGGTGACCGAACTGATCACCGGTGTCGATCTGGTTGAACAGATGATCCGCGTTGCCAATGGCGAAAAGTTGAGCATGACACAAGCCGACGTCAAGCTGACCGGTTGGGCCATCGAAAACCGTCTGTACGCCGAAGACCCCTATCGCGGGTTCCTGCCGTCCATCGGGCGTTTGACCCGCTATCGCCCGCCGATGGAAATTGCGGCCGGGCCGCTGTTGGTCAATGACAAATGGCAAGGCGACGCCCCGTCAGGTGCCATGGCCGTGCGCAACGACACAGGCGTCTATGAGGGCGGCGAGATCTCGATGTACTACGACCCGATGATCGCCAAGCTGTGCACCTGGGCCCCGACCCGCGCCGCGGCGATTGAACGGATGCGTGTCGCGCTGGACAGTTTCGAAGTCGAAGGGATCGGACACAACCTGCCGTTTCTCAGCGCCGTGATGGATCACCCGAAGTTTATTTCGGGCGAAATGACGACGGCGTTCATCGCGGAAGAGTTTCCAAACGGGTTTGAAGGTGTCGAACTTGCCGAAAGCGACCTGCGCCGCATCGCAGCATGCACTGCGGCCATGCACCGGGTGGCTGAAATTCGGCGGACACGCGTGTCAGGCCGGATGGACAACCACGAACGCAAGGTGGGCACGGCGTGGAACGTCGCTGTTCAGGATCATTCCTTTGACGTGGATATCGAGGCTGACCATGGCGGGGCGACAGTGACCTTCGCCGATGGCAAGACGTTGCGCGTTGCGGGCGATTGGACGCCGGGAGATCAATTGGCCAACATGACGGTCGATGGCGCACCCTTGGTGTTCAAGGTGGGCAAGATCTCGGGGGGCTTTAGGGTCCGTGCCCGTGGTGCCGATTTGAAAGTGCATGTGCGCAGCCCGCGTCAGGCTGAACTGGCCCGGCTGATGCCGGAAAAGCTGCCGCCGGATACTTCGAAGTTCTTGCTGTGTCCCATGCCGGGGCTGATCGTCAAGATCGAGGTCGAGGTCGGAGACGACATTCAGGAAGGCCAGAACCTGTGCACCATCGAAGCGATGAAGATGGAGAATATCCTGCGCGCGGAAAAGAAGGGCAAGGTATCCAAGATAAATGCCTCTGCTGGCGACAGCCTAGCCGTTGATGATATCATCATCGAGTTCGTTTAGGTCAGATGACACCATTCTCGCGGATAGGCCAACTTCGGAACGGGGACGCGCCATTGGTGCCGCCGCCCGAAACCGGTCTGCCTGCGCAGTGCTGTAATTGCGCCGACACTGGGCCAATTCAGTCGAAAATCTTACCCGCCCGTTCTTTCGCGTCGCGGATTTCGCGCTGGCGGATTGTCATCTTATCGATGCTGCGGGTGATTTCACGCACGTCCCAGGGGCGCGGTTTGCGCAGCTTTATTTCCCCATCCTTGCCGACCAACACCAGCATGAAACCACGTGGCCGCATTTTCAGCCGTAGCGGGCTGCGCGCAGCGGGGTCCGTATCGGTCAGGACGATGACGTCGCGGGCCAGTAATTCTTCGGGCTGGTCACGCAGCAAATCCATCTGGGTCTGGAATGCGGGGTCGTCCTCGCTATCGGCGAACACCAGAACCGGCCTTTTTTTCCAATGGAATTCGCTTAAATCTTTCATATCTGCAGGCGCGAACAACACCGGCTCCTGCGGTTCGGTTGCAGATTGCGCCACCGCAGCAGCGGCAAACAATCCAGCAAAAACAAGGGCAATCACACGTTTCATCATATCTCCTGTCGTAACAGATATAAGCGTCATTGTCTCAATTGCGATGCGCAATTTGGCGCAATTGCGCATTAAGGGTACTGCAACAGGTGTCGGCGCATGACTGGGGGCCTTACCCTTGGTGGGCCGGATCGGGCGGTCTTTCTTGATGAATTGGTCAATAAGCTGATGGATATCATTTTGCATGTCGGCGCGCACCGCACCGCAACTACAAGTTTCCAGCATTACCTTCGTGCGCACAGCCGTGCCATTCTTGACAGCGGCACAGGTTTCTGGGGGCCATGGCGCACTCGCAAGGGCTTGTTTTCGGGCTTATTTCGAGGCCCCGGCGATGCAATGCGTCACGTTTCACCCGACCGGGTCAAGGGGCGCATCGCGCTGCAGCTGGCCAAATCCCGCGACAGCGGATTGGATCGGCTGGTGATTACGGACGAAAACATGATCGGCACATCGCGCCATTGCCTGAAATCGACACGGCTGTTTCCAGCAGCCGGTGATCGGATGGCGCGCTATAATGCCGCCTTTGATGGCAGGATCACACGCATCCTGCTGACCGTGCGGTCGCCAGAAATGTGGTGGTCATCAGCGGCGGCCTATGCGATCAACCGCGGCCACCCTGTGCCGTCGCAATTTAATCTGGACAAGATCGCACAATCCACGCGCAGTTGGCGCGACGTCATCATCGATATGGCCTGCGCGATGCCCGAAGCCAGGATCAAGGTCACTACTTTTGAGGAAACGGCAGGCCGCCCGGATCTGTTGTTGGCGCATGCCACAGGGGTCGCCGCGCCGAAAGATGCCGAAACGCGCTGGATGAACCGCGCCCCCGATGTGCCGGCCCTGCGCCGCCTTCTGGCAGCGCGGGGGGAAAGCCCCGATTTGCTGCCCGATGTAACCGGCCGCTGGCAACCTTTCTCAGAGACGCGGGCCGCCGAAATGCGTGAAACATATGCAGATGATCTGTTCTGGCTTGCCGCCGGGGCAGATGGTCTGGCCACCCTGACAGAACAGTCTTTCCGTAAAAGAGCAGGCACAAGCCAGCCCGCGGGCGACATGAAAAAAGGACACGATCATGACAGCAGACAACGAACAGTGGCGCAACCTAGCTAACGCCGAACTGCGCAACCGTACCATTGACGACCTGACCTGGCGCACTCTGGAAGGCATTGATGTCAAGCCGCTTTATACGTCTGACGATGTTGAGGGGCTGGACCATATGGGCGGGGTTCCGGGGGCTGCACCCTATACCCGCGGCGTCAAGGCAACGATGTACGCAGGCCGTCCATGGACAATCCGGCAATACGCGGGGTTTTCCACCGCCGAAGCGTCGAACGCATTTTACCGTCGCGCTTTGGCTGCGGGTCAGCAGGGTGTTTCCGTCGCATTCGATCTGGCCACCCACCGCGGTTATGACAGCGATCACCCGCGGGTCGAGGGGGATGTAGGCAAGGCCGGTGTGGCCATCGACAGCATTGAAGACATGAAGATCCTGTTTGATGGCATCCCGCTGGACAAAGTGTCGGTGTCGATGACCATGAATGGCGCGGTGATCCCGATCCTGGCCAGCTTTATCGTCGCGGGCGAAGAGCAGGGGCATGATAAATCCGTGCTGTCCGGCACCATTCAGAACGACATTCTAAAGGAATTCATGGTCCGCAACACCTATATCTACCCGCCGGAACCGTCGATGCGCATCATTGGCGACATCATCGAATACACGTCCGATCATATGCCGAAGTTTAATTCGATCTCGATTTCGGGATATCACATGCAAGAAGCGGGTGCGAACCTTGTGCAGGAACTGGCCTTCACGCTGGCGGATGGGCGCGAATACGTGCGCACCGCCATTGCCGCGGGCATGGATGTGGACAAATTTGCGCCACGGCTTAGCTTTTTCTTTTGCATCGGCATGAACTTTTTCATGGAAGCCGCCAAGCTGCGCGCCGCGCGTCTGCTGTGGTCGCGGATCATGGATGAATTCAAGCCGACGAACCCCAAATCTTCGATGTTGCGCACCCATTGCCAGACTTCCGGCGTGTCGTTGCAGGAACAAGACCCCTATAACAACGTGATCCGCACCGCCTATGAGGCGATGAGCGCGGTTCTGGGCGGTACGCAATCGCTGCACACCAACGCGCTGGACGAAGCGATAGCGCTCCCCACTGAATTTTCGTCGCGCATCGCCCGGAACACGCAACTGATCTTGCAGGAGGAAACCGGCGTGACCCACGTGGTTGATCCGCTGGCGGGCAGTTACTACGTCGAAAAGCTGACCAGCGATCTGGCTGAAGCGGCCTGGACCCTGATCGAAGAGGTGGAGGAACTGGGTGGCATGACCAAGGCCGTCGCCTCGGGGATGCCGAAACTGCGGATCGAGGAAGCCGCCGCCACCCGTCAGGCCAATATCGACCGGGGCAGCGACGTGATCGTCGGCGTCAACAAATACCGCCGCGAGACCGAGGACGCGATTGATATTCTGGACGTGGATAATGTCGCCGTGCGCGACAGCCAGATCAAGCGGCTTGAGACATTGCGCGCCACACGCAACGAAGCAGGGTGCACCGCAGCCTTGAAGGAACTGACCCGCCGCGCGCGTGATGGTGGCAACCTGCTTGAGGCTGCCGTCGAAGCCGCGCGGGCACGTGCCACCGTAGGAGAAATCAGCATGGCCATGGAACAGGTGTTCGGTCGCCACCGCGCCGAGGTCAAAACTCTGGCCGGGGTATATGGTGCCGCCTACGAGGGGGACAGCGGATTTGCCGAGATTCAGAAGTCGGTCGAGGATTTCGCCGAAGCCGAAGGCCGTCGTCCCAGGATGCTGGTCGTCAAAATGGGCCAGGACGGGCATGATCGCGGGGCCAAGGTGATCGCCACCGCATTTGCCGACATCGGTTTCGACGTCGATGTGGGCCCGCTGTTCCAGACCCCCGCCGAGGCCGCACAGGATGCGGTGGACAATGACGTGCACGTGATCGGTATCTCGTCTCAGGCGGCGGGCCACAAAACGCTGGCCCCACAACTGATCAAAGCGCTGG
>JBFGFW010000002.1:0-24382 GCA_041579395.1 Sulfitobacter sp. | reverse complement strand
CACCGGAACAGCGACGATATCAGTCAAGAAAGAATGGCCTACATGGCGGCCAACCGATGAAATGATCGAACGCGAACCCGACACCTATGCACGTTTCGTCGGCAACACCGATGCGCAGCCGGGCGGCCCGGACAATCCTTTGGGGGCGCGGGCGCTGTATCTGTTTCAGAATGGTAAAGACACGTACTTTCGCATCCACGGTACCACACAACCCAGCAGCATTGGCCGGTCTGTGTCAAACGGGTGTATCCGCATGATCAACGAACATGTGAAAGACCTGTACGAACGTGTGCCGATCGGGACAACCGTCACTGTTCTGTGAATCGACACAATATATGAAAAAAGGGCCGGTCATGTGACCGGCCCTTTGCGTTTGTCGGATCAAAATTCTGATCAAGGCGCTTTCTTAGTTCAGTGCCTTGTCAGTGATCGCGTGGGTCCATGCACCCGTTGGTGCCATGGTGATGACCGGATCGGACCCGCCGGACAGCAGTGACTCGACGGTCCGCTGATAATCAGCCTCGTCCAGCGCGCCATTGCTGCCAGCCGTCAATTTCGCCACTTCGCCCATCATACGCTTTTGATGCTCTTCGGTCTGTGCGCCCGACGCGTCATTTTCAAGCACGATTTCAGCAGCCTCGTCAGGGTTTTCTTCTGCGTACTTCCAACCCTTCATGGACGCGCGCACAAAGCGAACCATCTTGTCCTCGAACGCTGGATCGGCCAGTTTCTCCTCCAGAACATACAGCCCGTCTTCCAACGTCGCGACGCCTTGATCCTCGTATTTGAAGACAGTCAGATCGTCCGGCGTCAGGCCAGCGTCAATGACCTGCCAATATTCGTTATAGGTCATGGTCGACACGCAGGCGGCCTGGTTTTGCAGCAACGGATCCACGTTGAAACCCTGTTTCAAGACGGTCACCCCATCGGCACCGCCTTCGGTTGGCAGTTCCAGCTTGCTCATCCAGCTCAGGAACGGGAATTCGTTGCCAAAGAACCAGACGCCCAGGGTCTTGCCCTTGAAGTCGTCGGTCGATGTCACGCCGGCGTCCTTGCGGCAGGTCAGCATCATCCCGGATGACTTGAACGGCTGCGCGATGTTGACCATCGCCAGGCCCTTTTCGCGTGCCGCCAGTGCCGCCGGCATCCATTCTACGGTCACATCAGCACCGCCACCGGCCAACACCTGTGTGGGGGCGATGTCGGGGCCACCCGGTTTGATCGTGACGTTCAGGTCTTCTTCCTCGTAGAAGCCTTTTTCAAGCGCCACATAATAGCCCGCAAACTGGGCCTGCGTGACCCATTTGAGTTGCAGCGTCACGTCATCGGCAGCATGCGCCATGGTGCCCATCAGGCCCATCGCAGCACCCGCGACATAAGTGGTCAGTTTTCTCATTATTGAACTCCCTGTTGGTTGGTTTTGTTTTAGTTGGTTAATTTCGCTGGCTCGGATGCCAGAAGGTAACGGCCCGCTCGATCAATGTCATCGCCCCGTAAAAGGCCGATCCCGCAATCGCCGCGACGACAATCTCGGCCCAGACCAGATCAAGCGCAAGCTGCCCTACCGACGTAGAGATGCGAAACCCCATCCCCCTGACCGGAGAGCCGAAAAATTCAGCAACAATCGCGCCGATCAACGCCAGCGTCGTCCCGATCTTCAAGCCATTGAACACGAAAGGCATCGCGGCAGGCAAGCGCAGCTTGAACAGCGTCGCCCAATAGGACGCGCCATAGGTGCGCATCAGATCGCGCTGCATGGTATCGCTGGCCTGCAATCCCTGGACCGTGTTCACCAGCATCGGGAAAAACACCATGACCACGACCACCGCAGCCTTGGAGTGCCAGTCAAATCCGAACCACATCACCAAAATCGGGGCCATCCCGATCACCGGCAATGCCGCCACAAAGTTGCCCACCGGCAACAACCCCCGCTGCAAGAACGGAAACCGATCGATAGCCACGGCAATCAGGAACGCCGCACCACAGCCAATAACATAACCTGACAGCGCGCCCTTCAACACGGTCTGCACGAAATCGACCCACAGAATATCCAGCGACGCGGCAAACCGCGCAGCAATCACCGACGGTGCAGGCAGCAACACCTGCGAGATTTCAAGCCCCCGCACGACCCCTTCCCAGACCGCGATCAAGCTGGCCCCAAAGACCAGCGGTGCAGCCAGCGACACCCACCGCGACGGACGCATCCGCGCCAGCGTGACGTTGCCCCACCATCCTGCGGCCCAGGCCACGGCAGCAAACAGTAGCCAGATCATTGCGCCATCCCCATCCGCTTGAGCGTGATCCGCTGAACCATCCCGATGATGCCAACCAGGGCTGCGGCCAATGCGGCGGCCATGATCAACGCGCTCCATATCTGGATCGTCTGACCATAATAACTGCCCGCCAAGAGCCGCGCGCCCAGACCTGCAACAGCGCCTGTCGGCAGTTCACCGACAATGGCACCGACCAACGACGCAGCCATGGCAATTTTGAGTGACGTAAAGAAATACGGCATCGACGCAGGCAACCGCAGCTTCCAAAAGGTCTGACTGGCGCTTGCGTACCATGTGCGCATTTGGTCCAGCTGCATCTGATCGGGGCTGCGCAACCCTTTTACCATGCCGACAACGACAGGGAAGAACGACAGGTACATGCTGATCATCGCCTTGGGCAGCAGCCCGGAAATGCCCACGGCATTCAGCACCACGATGATCATCGGCGCGATGGCCAAAATCGGGATGGTCTGGCTGGCAATCACCCACGGCATCACCGACATGTCCATCGTGCGGTTGAACACGATCCCCACAGCCAGCAACGTGCCCAACACCGTGCCCATCCCAAATCCCAGCAACGTCGCACTCAGCGTCACCCAGGAATGATAGATCAGCGACCGCTTCGATGTCACGTTCTTCAAAACTGTCGTGTCCCAGATCTCAGCCGCCACCTGATGCGGCGCGGGCAGCTTGGGCTTTTTCTGCGCCCAGGTGTCTGTAACCAAAGATGTGGCGGTGATGACTTCGCCGGACCGCGTCGCCTTGTCATAGGTCCAGTCCGAGTTTAGCCAAACGGCAGCGGCATACCACCCGACCAGCAACAGCCCGACAACGGCGACCACAGGCAGAAAGCTCTGCTTCACGTCCATGCCCCCTGCTTCCAGATGGCTTTAAAATCCTCCCCGAAGGGCCTCGTCGCCACGGACGCGCGTTCAGTCATTTTCATGCCCCGCCCGCAGCCCTTCGCGTACCCGGTGCGCGATCTGCAAAAACTCCGGCGTTTCTCGGATTTCCAAAGGCCGCTCCTTCGGCAATGTGCTTTCGATCACATCCGCGATGCGGCCGGGCCTCGGGCTCATCACGACAATTCTGGTGCTCAGATACACCGCCTCCGGAATCGAATGGGTGACAAAGGCAATGGTCTTCTCGGTCCGCGCCCACAGCCGCAGCAGCTGCTCGTTCAGGTGGTCGCGGACGATCTCGTCCAGCGCGCCAAAGGGCTCGTCCATCAGCAGAATATCCGCATCAAAGGCCAAGGCCCGCGCGATAGACGCACGCTGCTGCATCCCGCCCGACAATTGCCACGGAAACTTCCGCTCGAAACCAGACAGTTCAACCAGTTCCAGCACCCGCGACACGCGCGCCGCCTGATCCGCCTTGTCATACCCCATGATCTCAAGCGGCAACCGGATATTGCCCCCGATCGTGCGCCACGGGTACAGCCCCGCCGCCTGAAACACATAGCCATAGGCCCGCTTCATCCGCGCCTCTGCCGCCGTCATTCCGTTGACGGTCATCGATCCCGCCGTGGGCTGCTCCAGATCCGCCATGCAGCGCAAAAAGGTGGTCTTGCCGCATCCCGACGGCCCGATAAAACTGACGAAGTCGCCCTTTTCGATATCCAGAGACACGTCTTTCAGGGCATGCACTGGGCCATCGTTGGTCTCAAATGTCAGGGACAGCGATTTCGCAGAAATGACGGGCATTTTGCTCATGCTGTCGCCCTGCTGACAGTCCGGTAATTTGGTTGCATCTTGAAAGCCTTGCTCTTTTTTTGGCGTGACCGGTCTTCGGTCACGCAGCCTCTTGTCGTGCGGGTCAAATCCCCGCAGGGATGTTCATTGGATCGCGCTTGATCATCTTCGGTGCGGTCAGCCCCTTCCACTTGCTCAATGCCACATTTGCCGAATGGAAGGCTGGCCGGGGAACAAACCTGCCCCGTCCTGGGTTCGGCTGCGAATTCTGTCCCCAGGCCCAGATCACCTCGCCCCGGCTCAGGGTATAGCGGCTTTGCGCTTTCACTTCGAACCCCTCAAACACGTTGTAGTCCAGAACGGAATGATGGTTTGCAGGCGAAATCGTCTTGCTGATCTTGGGGTCCCAAACCACGATATCGGCGTCCGCGCCTTCGACAATGGCACCTTTGCGCGGATAGATGTTCAAAATCTTGGCCACATTGGTCGAGGTGACGGCAACAAATTCATTCGGCGTCAGCCGACCGGTCTCAACCCCTTCGGTCCACAACACCGCCAGCCGTTCCTCCAGCCCGTTCGATCCGTTCGGGATGATGCGAAAATCGTCTTTGCCCGCGCGTTTTTGTGCCGTGCTGAACGCCGCATGATCTGTGGCCACGACCTGCAAAGACCCCGCCTGCAAGCCTGCCCAGAGGCTGTCCTGGTGGTCCTTGGACCGAAACGGCGGCGACATCACCCGGCGTGCAGCATGGTCCCAGTCCTTGTTGAAATACTCGGATTCGTCCAAGGTCAGGAACTGGATCAACGGCTCCCCATAGACCCGCATGCCCTTCTGACGGGCCCGTCGGATCGCCTCGTGGGTCTGCTCGCAGGACACGTGCACGATATACAGCGGCACCCCTGCGGCATCCGCAATCGTTATCGCGCGATTTGCCGCCTCGCCTTCCAACTCGGGTGGCCGGGAATAGGCATGACCCTCGGGGCCGGTGATCCCCTGGCTAAAGTACTTTTCCTGCAATGCCGCCACCAGATCGCCGTTTTCGGCATGCACCATCGGCAACGCCCCCAATTCGGCGCACCGCTGGAACGACGCGAACATCTCATCATCCTCAATCATCAACGCGCCCTTATAGGCCATGAAATGCTTGAACGAATTGACACCCATGTCTACGGCGTCCTTCATTTCGTCAAAGACGTTCTCATTCCATCCCGTGATCGCCATATGATATCCGACGTCCGAACATATCTGCGGCGCACTTTTCCGGTGCCACTCATTGATCGCGTTCTTGATCGATCCATCTGCCCCCGGCAAACAAAAATCGACGATCATCGTGGTCCCCCCGACTGCCGCCGCCCAGGTGCCGCTCTCAAACGTTTCGGCCGCAGTGGTCCCCATGAACGGCATTTCCAGATGGGTATGCGGATCAATCCCACCGGGGATCACAAAAGCGCCGCTTGCATCGATATACTCATCGCCCACCAGATCTTCACCGATCTGCTTGATGATCTCACCTTCGATCAAGACATCCGCTTTCCAGGTCCGGTCTGCAGTGCATACCATCCCACCTTTGATTACCTTGCTCATGTCATCTCTCCCGTTCTAGCCAAATTCCAAATGGGTCAAAATCCCGGGGGTGTGGGGGCTGGCCCCCACTCAGGCCCCTACACAGGTCAAACCGACCCGAAACATCCCAACGCAGGCCCATGCACCCCAATGTCCAACGGCCCGAAATCGCTTTCCACACATAACGAAAAGTACCCTGCCCGCGGCATGTAAACCACCCGATACGTGCCATCGCCGCGCGACACCGACCAGCAGGTCTGGGTGATCCCTCCGCTAAAATTGACCGTGATTTCGCAGGGTGGTCGCATCGTCTCCGAAAACGCCTTGGCAGTGCGCCGAAAGACCCGGTCATTGCTCTGCTCTGCCCAATGCAACTCCGCCTCGATCAGCGCTGAAATCCGCTCTGCAATGGAAAGACCCGGTTCCAGCATCACGCCGCACCTCGGAATTTCATAAAAATTCCGGCCCGTTTTCTTTGAAAGAAAACGTCTTGGCTCACCTGACGATCTCCGCCGTTTCCAACACCGCATGCATCAACACGTCCGCCCCCGCCTTTGCCCAATCCTTTGTGATTTCTTCTGCCTCATTGTGCGACAACCCGTCGACGCAGGGGCACATCACCATTGCCGTTGGGGCCACGCGGTTGATCCAGCACGCATCATGGCCCGCGCCGGAAATAAGGTTCATATGGGAATACCCCAACCTCTCCGCCGCGTTACGCACAGCACCTACACACTCTTCATCAAACGCCACAGGATCAAACCCGCCGACCTTCTCAAAGACAATTCCCAGCCCCATGTCATCTGCGATCTTCTGCCCCTCGACGCGCAACTGCGCCTCCATATCCTCGATCACGCTCAGATCTGGCGATCTGAAATCAACGGTAAAGACGACTTTGCCGGGAATCACATTGCGCGAATTCGGATAGACATCGATATGGCCCGCCGCCCCCACCGCATGTGGGGCGTGCGACCAGGCAATCGCGTCGACCTTTTCCAGGATTCGCGCCATGCCAAGCCCCGCGTTCTTGCGCATGGGCATCGGGGTTGACCCGGTGTGTGCATCGTTGCCCGTGACCGTCACCTGGGTCCAGGACAGGCCCTGCCCGTGGGTCACAACGCCGATGTCTTTGCCTTCGGCCTCCAGTATCGGTCCCTGCTCGATGTGCAGTTCAAAGAAAGCGTGCATCTTGCGCGCGCCCACATCCTCGTCACCACGCCATCCAATGCGCTGCAATTCTTCGCCAAAGCTCAGGCCCTTGGCATCGGTCTTGGCATAGGCCCAGTCCTGCGTGTGAATGCCGGCGAACACGCCCGAAGACAACATCGCCGGCGCATAGCGGGTGCCTTCCTCGTTGGTCCAGTTGGTCACGACGATCGGATGTTTGGTCTTAATCCCCAGATCCTTCATCGTGCGCAAAATCTCAAGTCCGCCAAGCACCCCCAAGACGCCGTCGTATTTACCCCCTGTCGGCTGCGTATCCAGATGCGACCCGACATAGACCGGCAACGCATCCGGGTCCGTCCCGTCGCGCTGTGCGAACATGTTGCCCATCTGGTCCAGCCCCATGGTGCACCCCGCGTCCTTGCACCATTTCTGAAACAGGGCACGCCCTTCGGCATCTTCGTCCGTCAGTGTCTGGCGGTTGTTGCCGCCTGCAACCCCCGGCCCGATCTTGGCCATTTCCATCAGACTGTCCCACAAACGATCCGGGTTGATCTTCAGGTTTTCGCCGGGCGCGGACATAAGGTGCTCCTTCAGTTTCGATCAGATTCAGACCGGAAAAAATTTTACCATTTGGTAAATCCACGATTGCGGTTAGGCTGGTGTCTGTCAAGAATTGCTTTCATCAGTGTTCACGCGTTTTGCCGAGAATGCTGATTTTGAAGCGCGCAAAAGCGGAGATGCCCCTTGCCCGACGGCAGCCAGAAAAAACCCAGCCGCATCCAAAAGCACAATCGCCGTGTGATTCTGGACGCAGCGCTGGATGTGTTTTCCCAACACGGCTTCCGCGGGGCGACGCTGGATCAGATCGCCACCGAAGCAGGTCTCAGCAAACCCAACATCCTGTATTATTTCCAAGGCAAGGAAGACATTCATCTGACCTTGCTCAGCCAGTTGATGGAAACCTGGCTTGATCCACTGGTCGAACTGGATCCGAACGGCGATCCGCAAACCGAAATTCTGGACTATGTGCAGCGCAAGCTGGATATGGCCCGCGACTTGCCACGCGAAAGCCGCCTCTTCGCCGGAGAGATCCTGCAAGGTGCGCCGCGCATGGGGCCGCATCTGGAAAGAGATCTAAAGCCCCTGTTCGATGAAAAATGCGCCGTGATTGCGCATTGGATCAACACGGGGAAAATCGCGCCCCTTGATCCGCAACATCTGATTTTTTCGATCTGGGCCACGACCCAGCACTATGCAGATTTTGCCGCCCAGGTGTCGGTTTTGCTAGGGTCGCAAACCGATCCGCATCAACGCGCATCGGATCACCTGAAAGCCATGTTCAGCGGCATGCTCCGGCCGCCGGCATGCGATTAACCAAGACTTCATAAAACAAGCCCGATTCACATTCTGTTTAGACAAACTGCACGATAGTCAGCCTTGGTGGCGGGCTCCTTCTAATTTGGTTCAGGAGCAGAAGATGAGTTCGATTTTGTTAAGCAATCCCTTTGTCCCGCAGCCGTTGCCAGCTGTTGAGGGCGGCAAACATTTGGACAACCCAGGTGCAATCGCGCCAATGCCGGGCGGCGCATCGTCAAAGGGTGCGGAACAGCGCGACACCGCCGGCAAATTCGCTGGCAGGCAACCGCGTGACCGCCCGGATCGCCAGCATCTGGTTGAGGCGAGCCCAAAATCCGTGATTGACGCACAAACCAGCGTCAACGGCGCGAAGCAACCAATCGACACACCCGATTGGAACCCCAGCATCGACCGGGCAGAGGTCATGGCAAGCCTGCCAGACCCGCTGCCGACCTCCCCATATCTGAAACGCAAGGAACAGGCTGGCTAAGGTTACTCAGCCGCCTTTGCGGATGGATTGTTGGGGTGCGTCGTCCAGTTGGCATACTCTTTTTGGACTACTTTGCCTGTGCGCGGGTCGGTTGTGCCGGGGGTCATTGCCTCCATCGTGATGCAGTTTTCTACGGGGCACACGTTGACGCATAGGTTGCAGGCCACGCATTCCTCATCGATCACCGAGAACGTGCGGTCGTCAGACATCGCAATCGCCTGATGAGACGTGTCTTCGCAGGCCGCAAAGCAGCGCCCGCACGAGATGCACAAGTCCTGGTCGATCTTCGCCTTGGCGACATAATTCAGATTAAGCTGATTCCAGTCGGTGACGTTCGGCACGGCACGGCGCACCAGTTGATCCACCGACGTCATGCCCTTTTCGTCCATATATTCGGACAGACCGCTGATCATTTCCTGCACGATCTTGAATCCGTAGGTCATTGCCGCGGTGCACACCTGCACATTGCCGGCACCAAGCGCCATAAATTCAGCCGCATCGCGCCACGTGGTGATCCCGCCGATGCCGCTGATCGGAATTTGCGATAGCCCCGGATCGCGGGCAATCTCTGCCACCATGTTCAACGCAATCGGCTTTACAGCAGGCCCGCAATAGCCCCCGTGCGCACCCTTGCCGTCAATCGTGGGTTCAGGTGCAAACAGGTCCAGATCGACGGACGTGATCGAATTAATAGTGTTGATCAGGCTGACTGCATCGGCCCCACCGCGCATCGCCGCTTCGGCGGGTTTGCGGATATCGGTGATGTTCGGCGTCAGCTTGACGATCACGGGCATCCGCGTGCTGGCCTTGACCCAGCGAGTGACCATTTCGATATACTCCGGCACCTGCCCCACGGCGGCCCCCATGCCGCGTTCCGACATGCCGTGCGGGCAGCCAAAGTTCAGTTCGACCCCGTCGGCACCGGTCTCTTCCACCAGCGGCAGGATGAATTTCCAAGGCTCTTCCTCGCAAGGGACCATCAGGGACACGATCATGGCGCGGTCGGGATAGTCACGCTTGACCGTTTTGATTTCCTGCAGGTTCACCTCAAGCGGGCGGTCGGTGATCAGTTCGATGTTGTTCAACCCCAACAACCGCCGATCTGCGCCGTAGATCGCGCCGTACCGCGGGCCATTGACGTTGACCACATGCGGGTCGATGCCAAGGGTTTTCCAGACCACCCCACCCCACCCGGCCTCAAACGCGCGGCGGACATTATATTCCTTGTCCGTCGGCGGTGCAGACGCCAGCCAAAATGGGTTCGGGCTTTTGATGCCCGCGAATTCGCTTGTCAGATCAGCCATTTGCGTTCTCCCGTGTGGATGGGTTTACCCCACCAAAGCCCTGTGAATATCCATCGCTGCGTCGCGACCTTCGGCCACGGCAGTCACTGTCAGATCGTCGCCACCGCTGGCGCAATCTCCCCCCGCCCAGATGCCGTTGACGCTGGTGCGTCCGGTCAGATCGACCTTGATCTTGCGCCCCTCAAGTGCGGGCAGCGCATCGCCCTCAAGGGTCTGGCCGATCGCCTTGAAAACCTGATCGGCTGGCAGGCGCAGCATCTGACCGGTACCCTTCATGTCCGCGTCGACATATTCAAATTCAACCTCACGCACTGCGCCATTGCCGTGCACCGCAACTGGCACCGCGTGGTTCACGATCCGCACCCCCTTGGAGGCCGCTAGATCTTGTTCAAACACACTGGCGTTCATGCGATCACGGCCCCGGCGATAGACCAGCGTGACATTCAGCGCGCCCAGCAGTTTCGCCTGCACGGCGGCATCCACCGCTGTCATCCCGCCGCCAATCACAACCACATCGCGCCCGATCGGCACGGCGGCCACGTCCCCTGCCTGACGCAGATCGGCGATGAAATCGACGGCGTTACGCACGCCGGTCTTATCCTCGCCACTGACATCCAATGCGTTCACGCCGCCCAGACCCATGCCCAGAAACACCGCGTCATAATCGGCCCTAAGCGTGTCGAGCGTAACATCGCGGCCCAGGGCCGATCCGTTTTGCACCGTGATCCCGCCAATCTGCAGCAGCCAATCGACCTCGGCCTGCGCAAACCCGTCGGGCGTTTTGTAGGTGGCGATTCCATATTCGTTCAATCCGCCGGGTTTGGGCCGCGCGTCATGCACCACCACGTCGTGCCCCAGCATCGCCAACCGGTGCGCACAAGACAGTCCCGCAGGGCCCGCGCCCACCACCGCGATCCGCTTGCCTGTCTCTGCGGCGCGGGTGAATGGATGCTTGCCCTGCCGCTGCAAATGGTCCGTGGCATAGCGTTGCAGTTCACCGATCTTGACCGGCTTGCCTTCGGCGGCTTCGCGCACGCACGCTTGTTCGCAAAGCTGTTCTGTCGGGCAGACCCTCGCGCACATGCCACCCATGATGTTCTGGGTCAGGATCGTCTTGGCTGCTGCATCGGGTGTACCCGTCGCGATCTGGCGGATGAACAGGGGGATATCAATGTCAGTCGGGCAGGCTGTGATACATGGCGCATCGTGGCAGAAATAGCAGCGATCCGCCGCAACCAGCGCCGCGTGGGCGTCCAGCGCGGGATGCAAATCAGAGAACTGCGCGGCATAGGCATCGGCATCCAGCCTGCCCGCGGCGATTCCCGGTTCAAAGACTTTCTGCGACATTGATCAAACCCCTGCTGTCATCTGTTGATTGCAGAACGCTCCCACGGAATGATTTTTTTATCAACTGGTAAAATTATTTTGGCCGCAGGAAATCGTATGCGCAGAAGCTTGCCGGTTCGGCAACGAAACCCAAATTTACTTGATTTTGCGCGGTTTGGTGGCACACTTTACGATGCTACGCTAAAAACTTTCGGCCTCTTGGGCTTTTGGCCACGGTACGATCAAGTTCTAAACGTGCCACGCTGCCGCATAATGCGGGCAGGCTAAAGACAGGAGTAACGGGGCATGGCTACTGGCACCGTAAAATGGTTCAACACCACCAAAGGATATGGCTTCATCGCGCCTGACGGCGGCGGAAAGGACATATTCGTTCACATTTCTGCCGTTGAGCGTGCAGGCCTGACCGGGCTGGCCGACAACCAGAAAGTCACTTTTGACATCGAAGCGGGCCGTGATGGCCGCGAAAGCGCGGGCAATATCGCGCTGGCCTGATCAGGCCTTCGTTGTCGATCCAAAGCGGGCACCCAGGTGCCCGTTTTTTTTAGTTTTCGCGGATGTCTGCAATCAGGTCCAGCACCTTTGGTCCCACGCTCGCGACAATCTTCGTGACGCCTTTCGCATTGGGGTGGATGCCGTCGGCCTGAAAGAATTCACGCGACTGGGACGGATCCGGCATGCTGCCATCCTCTGACAGCCCCGCAAAAAAGCTTTCCAGCAATTCTGTCGCATAAACTTTGGCCAGATCAGGGTAAATCGCGTCGAATGATGATTTGTAATCCGGCCCATAGTTGCCGGGCGCGTTCAGCCCGACCAACAGCACCTCGACCTCGACCGCCTTGGCCGCTTGCAAGATACCGTCCAGATTGGCCCGGCTGACGGCCGGGTCGATTCCACGCAGCAGGTCGTTGCCGCCAAGCGCCAGTATCATGCCATCCACCTCTGGCGTCAGTGTCCATGCGACCCGCGACAGCCCGCCGGCGGTGGTATCACCCGATACGCCCGCGTTGATTAGCTGCACATCGGCACCCTGGTCGTCCAGCCACGTCTGCAACTGCGGCACAAACCCGTCTTCGACCGGCAGGCCGTAACCTTGCGTCAGACTGTCGCCCAATGCCGCTATAACAAGCGGCTCTGCAGCGACGGGCCCCGATAAAACCAGAACAATGCCGACCATTACCTTGCGCATCATCGTGAAACCTCCATATCCAACAGGGACCGAACCAGAAAAGGCAGATCCATGACCGATCCGGTGTTCCAGCTTCAAGATGCGTCCCTGAAACTGAATGGCAATGCCGGTCAGATTGATATCCTACATGGGATCACGCTGGACATAGCACAAGGCGAGACGATTGCCTTCACCGGTCCGTCCGGGTCGGGCAAATCGTCGCTGCTAATGGTGATGGGTGGGCTGGAAAAGGCAACGGGCGGGTCGGTGCGCGCGCTTGGTCATGACCTGACCGCCATGTCCGAAGACGGGCTTGCGAAATTCCGGCGCGGGCGCATGGGCATCGTTTTCCAGTCATTTCATCTGGTGCCCACCATGACCGCGATCGAAAACGTCGCCACGCCGCTGGAATTGAACGGGGTTGTCGATGCGTTTGAACGCGCCGAGGCAGAGCTTGAGGCCGTGGGCCTTGGGCACCGGCTGAACCACTATCCGTCGCAGATGTCTGGCGGCGAACAGCAGCGGGTTGCCTTGGCGCGCGCCTCTGCGCCGCGGCCTGCGATTTTGCTGGCAGATGAACCAACAGGCAATCTGGACAGCACCAACGGGGCCGCGATCATCGAAATGCTGTTTGACCTGCGCGAAAGGCATGGCGCGACGCTGGTGCTTGTCACCCACGCCGATGATCTGGCCGCGCGCTGCGACCGCGTCATCAGCCTGACCGACGGCCGCCTTGTATGAGCTTGCGTATGGCCAGTCGCTTTGCCCGCCGTGAAATGCGGGGCGGCCTGCGCGGGTTTCGGCTGTTTCTGGCCTGCCTTGCGCTTGGCGTTGCGGCGATTGCCGCCGTGGGATCGGTGCGGTCCGCCATCGAAGGGGGGCTGCAGCGCGAAGGTGCCGCGCTTCTTGGCGGCACGGCCGAGCTGGACTTTACCTATCGATTTGCCACGTTGGACGAACGCGCCTGGATCGACGCCCGGTCGCCGCAGGTGTCCGAAATCGTCGAATTTCGGTCGATGGCCGTTGTCGGCGACGGGGCCGAGGCGGTCCGCGCCCTGACGCAGGTAAAGGGCGTTGATGACCTTTATCCTTTGGTCGGCACCATGGTGTTGGACCCCGAGATGCCGCTGGAAACCGCACTTGCCGACAAGAATGGCAGCCCCGGCGCGGTGATGGAGCGCGCCTTGTCTGACCGTCTGGGGATGGTGCCCGGTGATACCTTCATGCTGGGCACCAAGGAATTCCACCTTAGCGCGGTGATCCTGCGGGAACCCGACAGCGCGGCCAGCGGCTTTGCCTTGGGCCCGCGCACGTTGCTGCGCACCGACAGTCTGGACGGTGCGGGGCTGCTGACGCCCGGAACGCTCTACAATTCAAAATACCGGATGTTGCTGCCTCCGGATACGGATCTGGATCAGTTGAAACGGGCCGCGACGTCCCGCTTTGAAAACAGCGGCATGCGCTGGACCGACGCGCGCAACGGGGCCCCCGGCGTGTCGCGGTTCGTCGAACGGTTGACCGCGTTTTTGGTGCTTGTCGGTCTGTCCGGGCTGGCCGTTGGTGGCGTTGGCGTGTCTGCCGCCGTGCGGTCCTATCTGAACGGCAAAACCGAGGTGATCGCGATTCTGCGGGCCTTGGGGGCCGACCGCGCGACAATTTTTCAAACCTATTTCATTCAGATCGGGCTGTTGTCGCTGTTGGGCGTCGCGATTGGCGTGGTGATCGGGGCCGTCGCACCGCTGATTTTTGCGCCACTGATCTCTGCCCGGCTGCCGATACCCGCCGCCTTTGCAATCTATCCCCAACCGCTGGCAGAGGCCGCGATGTACGGTCTGCTGACCGCCTTTGCCTTCACGCTTTGGCCGCTGGCACGCAGTGAAAACATCCGCGCCGCCACATTGTTTCGGGATGCGTGGGAAGGGGCCGCGCGGTTCCCTGCACCGCGTTATATCGTCGTTGTCGCGCTGACCGTGGTGTTGTTGGTGGGGCTTGCCGGGTGGTTCAACGGCAGTTGGCGGCTGACCCTTTGGACATTGGGCGGCATCGCGGCTGCGTTATTCATTCTGACACTGGCAGCGGTGCTGATCCGGTTTCTGGCACAGCGCGCTGCGATCTTGGCGCGGGGGTATCCCCAGCTTAGGTGGGCGCTGACAGCGATCGGCGGCAATGGCGAAGGGGCGGGGGCCGTGGTGCTGTCGCTGGGCCTTGGCCTGTCGGTTCTGGCCGCCGTTGGCCAGATTGACGGCAACCTGCGGCAGGCGATTTCAGGGAACCTGCCTGATGTGGCCCCGTCCTATTTCTTTGTCGACATCCAAAAGGATCAGATCGACGGATATACCCAGCGGCTCAAAAATGACCCCGCCGTCAGCCGCATCGACAGCGCACCGATGCTGCGCGGCGTGGTGACCGAAATAAACGGCAGACCCGCCAAGGACGTGGCCGGCGATCACTGGGTCGTGCGCGGCGACCGGGGCGTGACCTATGCCGCCTCACCGGGGAACGATGCGGTGATCACGGCGGGGCAATGGTGGGCACCCGGTTATGACGGCCCGCCGCTGATCAGCTTTGCCGCCGAAGAGGCCGAGGAAATCGGTCTGGTGCTTGGCGACACGCTGACCATCAATGTGCTGGGGCGCGACATCACCGGCACGATTGCCAGCTTTCAGGAGGTTGATTTTTCAACGGCTGGTATCGGCTTTATTCTGACAATGAACCCTTCGGCACTGGCAGGTGCGCCGCACACGTTCATTTCAACCGTCTATGCCGAACCCGAGGCCGAGGCCGCCATTCTGCGCGATCTTGCCACGGCCTATCCGAATATCACCGCGATCCGGGTGCGCGACGCAATTGACCGGGTGGCCTCTGTTCTCAGCGGGCTGGCCGCTGCCACGTCTTATGGTGCCGCGGCGACCTTGCTGACCGGGTTCTTGGTGTTGATCGGTGCCGCCGCCGCCGGTGCGGATGCCCGCCGATACGAGGCGGCGTTGCTAAAAACGCTTGGAGCCTCCCGCCGCGCCATCGCCAGCAGCTTCTTGTTGCGCGCCGGGCTGCTGGGGCTGTTTGCCGGGTTCGTCGCCTTGTTGGCGGGCATACTTGGCGGTTGGGCTGTCAGCCGCTTTGTAATGGAGACGGATTTCAACGTGATCTGGCCTTCTGCATTGCTCATCGTCATCGGGGGTACGGCCGCATCAGTTCTCGCCTCCCTTGGTTTTGCGTTAAAGGCGTTGAACGCCCGCCCGGCACAGGTTCTGCGCGCCCGTGAATGACGCCACGAAAAGGACGGGGTGATGACCGACAACCTGCCTGCCCCGCAAATGCCCGCGCTCAGCGCGGCGCAACAGACGCATGTCGTCAACATCCTGCGCCGCGCCGCCCGATCCGAAGTGTTGCCCCGGTTTCGCAACCTCTCGGTTGGCGACGTCACCCAAAAAACCGGACCGTATGATCTGGTCACCACCGCCGATCTGGCCGCCGAAGCGATGATCACCCGCGCGCTGCACATGGCCTTTCCATCGGCACTGATCATCGGCGAAGAAGCAGTCGCGGCGGACGCCTCCTTGCTGGATCAGATCACTACCGCCCCGCTGGCGTTCATCATTGACCCCATCGACGGGACCAGCAACTTTGCCGATGGACTGGCCCTGTTCGGGATGATCCTGGCCGTCACGCGGTACGGCAAACCCGCATTCGGGGTGATCTATGACCCCATCGGCGATGATTGGGTGATCGCTGACGAAAACACGCCGACCCGGATGGAGCACCCTTTGAAAGCGCCGCGCCCCTTGCGGGTCAGCATGGGCAAATCGATCGAAAAGCAAATTGGATATATTCAGCTCAGCGTGTTTCCGGCACAACTTCGGGGCAAGGTCGCCGCGACCTATCCCAACTTCGCCCAGGCATCCACCTTGCGGTGCAGTGCGCATGAATACCGCATGCTGGCAGAGGGTCATGCGGATTTCGTGCTGCGGGGCGGAAATCTGCATCCGTGGGATCACGCGGCAGGCGCGTTGATCTGCGCCCAGGCCGGGGGCCATGTCGAAATGCTGTCAGGCGGGCCTTATGATGCCAGCATGCGCGACGGTTATCTGCTGGCTGCACCAGACCGGGCGACGTGGAACAGATTGCGCAAGATGTTCGGCTTTTTGGTCGACTGAACGGGCACACGCGACACGTCTCCGCGTGCGCCCAAACGCTTATTCCGCTGCTTCCGCATAATCCGACATCGGCGGGCAGGTGCAGATCAGATGCCGGTCGCCATGAACGTTATCGACCCGGTTGACCGGCGGCCAATATTTGTCGACCCGGAACGCACCGGGGGGAAAGCAACCCTGTTCGCGGGTATAGGGACGATCCCACTCACCGACCAGATCTTCGACCGTGTGGGGCGCATTCTTCAGCGCGTTGTTTTCGCGGGGCATATCGCCTGCTTCGATCGCGCGGATCTCTTCGCGGATCGCCAGCATGGCATCGCAAAAACGGTCCAGTTCGGCCTTGGTCTCTGACTCCGTCGGCTCGACCATCAGCGTTCCAGCGACCGGAAAGCTCATCGTGGGCGCGTGGAAGCCCGCGTCGATCAACCGCTTGGCGATGTCGTCAACGGTTACGCCTGCGCTGTCTTCAAACGGGCGCACGTCAAAGATACATTCATGCGCGACCCGGCCCGTCGGCCCTTTGTAAAGGACGTCAAACGCCCCTTCCAGTCGCTTTGCGATGTAGTTGGCGTTCAGGATCGCGACGCGCGTGGCTTGGGTCAGCCCCTCGCCGCCCATCATCAGGCAATAGGACCACGAAATCGGCAGCAATGATGGCGACCCGTAAGGGGCCGCAGACACCGCGCCTTCGCCACCGTTGGGATGGCCCGGAACATGCGGGATCAGATGCGCCTTGACGCCGATGGGGCCCATGCCCGGCCCACCGCCGCCATGCGGGATGCAAAACGTCTTGTGCAGGTTCAGGTGGCTGACATCGCCACCGACATCGCCGGGTCGGGCCAATCCGACCATCGCGTTCATGTTCGCGCCGTCGATATACACCTGTCCGCCATGATCATGCGTGATCCGGGTCACCTCGGTCACGGTTTCCTCGAACACGCCATGGGTCGAGGGATAGGTGATCATGCATCCCGCCAGATTATCGCTGTGCTGTTCGGCCTTGGCGCGGAAATCCTCCAGGTCGATGTCTCCGTTGGCGGCAGTTTTGATCACGACCACCTTCCAACCCACCATATTGGCACTGGCGGGGTTGGTGCCATGCGCCGACATCGGAATCAGACAGATGTTGCGATGTCCCTGACCCAAGGCACGGTGATAGGATGCAATGGCCAATAGCCCGGCATATTCGCCCTGCGCACCAGAATTGGGCTGCATCGAAATCGCGTCATAGCCGGTGATGTCGCACAGCTTGGCCGACAGATCGTCGATCATCTGCTTGTAGCCAATCGCCTGATCCTCGGGCACATAGGGATGGATCATCGAAAACTCGCGCCAGCTGACCGGCATCATTTCAGCCGCCGAATTCAGCTTCATCGTGCAGGACCCCAGCGGAATCATCGCACGATCCAACGCCAGATCCCGGTCCGCCAACCGGCGCATATAGCGCATCATCTCGGTCTCGGCGCGATTCATGTGAAAGATCGGGTGGGTCAGATACTTGCTTTCGCGCAGCATGTCCTCGGGGAACCGATAGTCGCCATTAAACGTGTCATCGGCCTTGCGGATGCCAAAGGCGCGCCAAACCGCTTCGATGGTAGAGGGGCGCGTGCGCTCGTCGAGCGAAATGCCGACGCGGCTTTCGCCCACCCGACGCAGGTTGATGCCCTCATCGACGGCCGATTTCATCACCGCCGCCTGCAGGGGGCCGACATCCACGGTAACCGTGTCGAAAAACGCCTTTGGGTCGACCTTGAATCCGGCTTCCTCCAACCCGTTGGCCAGCCGTGCCGCCTTGCGGTGGATGCGCTGCGCAATCGCCTTAAGCCCCTCTGGCCCGTGGAACACTGCGTACATCGACGCCATCACCGCCAGCAAAGCCTGCGCGGTGCACACGTTCGATGTCGCCTTTTCCCGCCGGATGTGCTGCTCTCGCGTCTGCAGTGAAAGACGGTAGGCCCGGTTGCCATGCGCGTCGATCGACACACCGACAATACGCCCCGGCATCGCACGCTTATAGGCGTCCTTGCAGGCCATATACGCCGCATGCGGGCCGCCATAGCCTTCTGGCACACCGAACCGCTGGGTCGATCCAACGGCAATGTCGGCCCCCATCGCGCCGGGTTCTTTCAGCAGGGTCAGTGACATCGGATCGGCCGACACGATGCCCAACGCGCCCGCTTCGTGCAGCGCTGCAATGTGACCGGTGAAATCGCGCACGTGGCCATAGGTGCCCGGATACTGGAAAAGCGCGCCAAAAACCTGCGTCGCGTCCATCTTGTCGGGGTCACCGACGATCACCTCGATCTCCAGCGGGGCGGCACGGGTCTGGATCACCGCAATGTTCTGCGGGTGACAATCGCGGTCCACGAAAAACGCCTTGGCCTTGGATTTCGCAACCCGCTGCGCCATGGTCATCGCTTCTGCACAGGCCGTGGCCTCGTCCAGCAGTGACGCGTTGGCCACCTCCAGTCCGGTCAGATCGCACACCATGGTCTGGAAATTCAGCAATGCCTCAAGCCGGCCCTGGCTGATCTCTGGCTGATAGGGGGTATAGGCCGTGTACCAAGCAGGATTTTCCAGGATGTTGCGTTGAATGGCGGGGGGCGTGACCGTGCCGTGATAGCCCTGCCCGATCAGCGACGTCAGCACCTTGTTCTTGCCCGCCACGACGCGCATGTGTTCCAGCACCTCGCGCTCTGACATCGGCTTGCCGAAATCCAGCGGCTCCTTTTGCCGGATCTTGGCAGGCATGGTGTCGTCAATCAGCGCCGCCAGGGTTTTCGCACCGACGGTTTTCAGCATATCCGACATTTCTGCCGGGGATGGCCCGATATGTCTGCGATTGGCAAAGTCATATGGCAAATATTCGGTTGGCTTGAAAACCATGGCACTACGCCCCTCTTCCAAATGGTCTAAAATCCCCGCCGGAGGCTCCGACGGGGCCGCCGTCGCTACCCGATGAATTTTTGGTAGGCGGCTTCATCCATAAAGTCGTCCATCTGGCTTGGATCAGATGCCTTCATCTTGAAGAACCACGCCTCACCTTGCGGATCGTCGTTCACCATGGCGGGGTTGTCGGACAAAGTGCTGTTCACCTCGATGATCTCGCCATCGATCGGGGCCAGAATGTCGGACGCCGCCTTGACTGATTCGATGACGACCACTTCGTCGTCCTTGCTGACGGTGGTGCCTTCACTGGGCAGTTCAACGAACACCACGTCGCCCAACTGTTCTGCCGCGTGGATGGTGATGCCCACCGTGATTTCGTCGCCCTCGACACGCAGCCATTCATGCTCTTCGGTAAATTTCATTCGTCTGTCCTTTGGTTGATTATCTTTTGAAGTTTGCCGCGACAAAGGGCAGCTTGGCAACGGAAACCGGCAACCGCTTGCCGCGCACGTCTCCCCACAGCTTTGTCCCCACGTCGGCATAGCCACGCACCACGTATCCCATCGCCACAGGTGCCCCCAGCGTCGGCCCAAAACCACCCGAGGTGACGGACCCTACAAGCCGCCCGCCTTCTTGATCGTCGTAAAGCTGCGTCCCCTCGCGCATCGGTGCGCGGCCTTCGGGGGCAAGGCCCACCCGCTTGCGCCCAACACCGGTCGCAAATGCGGCGTCCACGCTGTCTGCCCCCGGATAGCCGCCCGCACGGGCACCATCAGCGCGCCGCACCTTCTGGATAGCCCAGGACAGATTCGCCTCGACGGGGTTGGTTTGCGCGTCGATGTCATGCCCATACAGGCACAGGCCCGCCTCAAGACGCAGCGAATCCCGCGCGCCCAACCCGATGGCCGCCACCGCATCGTTGCTCAGCAACTGCCGCGCCAGGGCTTCGGCTTGCGCATTCGGCACTGAAATTTCGTACCCGTCTTCGCCGGTATAGCCCGACCGCGAGGCCCAGACCTCGACCCCGTTCAACGTCAGGGTGCCAAAGTCCATGAACCGCATCTCGGCGGCCTTTGGATCCAGTGCGACAAGAACGGATTCTGCCCCCGGCCCCTGCAGCGCGATCAACGCACGGTCGGTGATCGGGGTGACGGTGATGTCTGGTTCAAGGGCTGCCTTCATGCGGGCGATATCGGTGCCCTTGCAGGCGGCATTCACCACCACGAACAAATCATCGCCGCGCCGTGCGAACATCAGATCATCCTCGATCCCGCCTGCGTCGTTGGTGAACAGGCCATAGCGCTGCCGGCCGTCTGCCAGCCCCAAAACGTCCATTGGCACCAGCGTTTCAAAGCCGCGCGCAACCGCGTCCCATGACGCGCCGGTCAGCATCACCTGCCCCATGTGGCTGACGTCAAACAGCCCGGCCTGATCACGGGTATGCTGATGTTCCTTCATCACGCCCATTGGATATTGCACAGGCATTGAATAGCCAGCAAAGGGCACCATCTTGCCGCCCAGTTCCAGGTGCAGATCGTATAGCGGGGTTTGGTGCAAATCAGTCATGGTCGCGTGGCTCTCTTTCACATCCAGAAGGCCTTGGACCTAACCGGCACTTAGCGAACCGCGAAGTGCGGTTCACGAAATGCCCCCTCTGTCCTTTGGCCTGAGATCGTTATCCCTTCGGCGGGCGCATCCGCGCCACTCTTCAGAGTGTTAGGTCCCGCTGCGGTCCTTTGGCCTGAGAGTTTCCGGGGCGGTTGCTCCTTCGGCACCGGCTTGCGCCGGTTCTCCCGTAACGGTGGTCAATTGCTAAGCCGGATCAGGGCACTGCGTCAAGCAGACTTCGAATTACAGCGCCCGATTTCGCGTTTGCGCAGGCGCGTTGCTGGTCGTTGGGCCGGGCATCATCGCCCCATTTTGAAACAAGGTGCGTAGACAACGCATAGCAGTTCGGCCAAGACTGCGGCCATGACGCCCTATTTCTTTGGCTATGGCAGCCTGGTCAATCGCAGCACCCACGCCTATCCCGATGCGCGTCCTGCGCAGCTGGCGGGCTGGCGGCGGGTGTGGGTGCGCACCGCACGGCGCGATGTGGTCTTTCTCAGCGTCGAGCCGCATCCTGACACCAGCATTGACGGATTGATCGCCGCCGTGCCGGGTGCCGATTGGCGGGCGCTGGACGCGCGCGAATATGGCTATGACCGGGTCCAATCGAACGGGTCTGTGGTCCATGATATCGTGCCTGCTCCCGATCTGGCGCATTATGCAATTGCCCAGCAACATCAGCAGGCGACGGGTGCCCACGCGATCCTGCTCAGCTATCTTGACGTGGTGGTTCAAGGGTTCTTGCGCGAATACGGGACAGACGGCGTTGCGCGTTTCTTTGCGACGACCGTGGGCTGGGACACACCAATTCTGAATGACCGTGCCGCCCCCCGATACCCCCGCCACCAGACACTGACGGTCGCTGAGCAAGCGTTGGTCGATGACAATATCGACCGCTTAGCGGCGCAACGACAGAAGTGACATCAGCCGCCCCTCGCGGCCAAAAATCTCCTTGCCAGCTGCCTTGGGCCGCCCGCCCGCCGCGATCATCCGCTGCGCCATCACCCAGGCCAGCGCCCCGAACAAGACGCCCGCAGCCGCCTGCCCGATCAGCACACCGGGCGCGCCAAACAGCAGGCTGCCCAACCACACCAGCGGGATCATCCCAAGCGTGTTGCGGCCCCAATTGGTGAAGGTCGAATAATAGGGGTGGCCCATGTTGTTGAACGCGGCATTTGATACAAACAAGACGCCGTTGAAGAAAAACGCCAATGACAGCGGCCCGCAGAACAGAAACATCAGCGTCAGCGTGATGCCATCGGCATCGAATATTGCCGCCAGTTGCACGCGGAACAGATACAACAGCGCCGAAGTGACAAGGATCACCAGCCCCGAAAATATCACGCCAGCATTGTAGGTGCGCAATACCCTGTGCAGATTGCCCGCACCAAAGTTCTGCCCGATGATCGGTCCTACGGCCCCCGACAGTGCAAAGATCACGGCAAAGGCCACGGGCATCATCCGGCTGACGATCGCCATCCCCGCCACGGCATCTTCGCCATAGGCGGCCATGGCGCGGGTGACATAGGCCTGACCTACCGGGGTGGCTACCTGCGTCAAGATTGCCGGGACCGCGATGGCCAGCACCGGAACCAGGTCGCGCGCCATGCCTGCCATACGTGGCCGGGCGATTCCGCCATAGTGCCGCATGATCGGCTGCAGCGCGGTAATGGCGATCACAACGCGCGCGACAAACGACGCTATTGCGGCCCCGGTCAGATCCAGCCCGAACCCGAAAATCAGGATTGGATCAAGGATGGCATTCACCACACCGCCCGCAATCGTCGCCAGCATCGCGCGCCGCGCATCGCCATGGGCGCGCAGAATGGCGCTGCCCATCATGCCCAGCATCAGGAACGGGACTGACGGCACGACAATCTTCAGGAAATGTATGGCCAGATCCGCCGTCTCGCCCTTGGCTCCGACCAGACGCACCAACGGGTCCAGCAGCGAAAATACAGCTGCCGCAAACACCACGCCAAAGACCGCGCCATAGCACAAGGCGTGGGTTGTCCGCTCTTTGGCCAGCGCAATGTCATTCTGCCCCAATACCCGCGCCACCAATGCCCCTGCGGCAATACCCAGCCCGATCCCGAAAGATGTCGTAAAAAACAAGATTGCGCCGGCATAACCGACAGCTGCCGCCAGTTCCGCCTTGCCCAACATCGAGATGAAAATCATGTCGACGAAATCGACCAGAAAGACCGCCACCAGCCCGACGGACGCGGTCAGCGACATCCTTGCCACATGCCCAAACAGATTGCCTGACAGAAATTTGGCGCGCCCATCAGCCATGATGCGCGCGCCTTATCTTCATTTTGCCAAATAAACTCTCGCCGAAGGCTCCCGAAATATCGTTCGGATGCCGGGCTGTGATCACTTTCGCGCCTTCACGACCTGCAGCAGCGGCATCACGGCAGCCATCTCAGGACCGCTTGCCTGACCCGTCAGGGCCAGCCGCAGCGGCATGAACAGCGCCTTGCCCTTGCGGCCCGTCTGTTCCTTGACCGCGTTGGTCCAGGTACCCCAGGTCGTCTCGTCAAAGTCGTCTTCGGGCAGCAGCGCCATTGCTTCGGCGATAAACGCGCGGTCTTCGTCTGCGATTACCGGCTCGGCCCCCTGGCTGAACATCTGCCACCACCCTTTCAGGTCATGCAGCGTGGTGATGTTTTCGCGCGTCACCTGCCAGAACAGGGCCGCCTTGTCTTCCGGCACACCCAAGTCCGCAATCTCGTCCGCGACATCCGCCAGTGACAGCGTCTGCAGATAGCGCCCGGTCATCGGATACAGGTCTTCCACGTCAAACTTGGTTGGCGCAGAGCCGAAGTGGTTGATGTCGAACCCATCGATCAGCTGCGCCATGTCGGTGCGCAGTTCGACCGGATCAGACGACCCAAGCCGCGCCATCAGCGACAGCAGTGCAAAGGGTTGTACCCCACGGTCGCGCAGATCGCGCAGCGCCAGCACCCCCAGACGTTTCGACAGCGCCTCGCCTTGCGGGCCAGTCAGCAGCGAATGATGCGCAAAGTTGGGCACCTTGCCGCCAAGCGCCTGCATGATCTGGATCTGGGTCGCGGTGTTGGTGACGTGGTCGGATCCGCGCACCACGTCGGTCACATTCATTTCCGTGTCATCGACAACCGACGCCAGGGTGTACAAAATCTGCCCGTCGGCGCGGATCAGCACCGGGTCCGACACCGATGCCGCGTCGATAGAGATATCGCCCAGAATGCCGTCTTTCCATTCGATGCGCTGCTGGTCCAGCTTGAACCGCCAGACACCGGGGCCGCGTTCTTCGCGCAGCTTGGCCTTTTCGGCCTCTGTCAGGTTCAGTGCGGCGCGGTCATAGACCGGCGGCTTGCCCATGTTCAGCT
>JBFGFW010000001.1:0-43448 GCA_041579395.1 Sulfitobacter sp. | reverse complement strand
CATGCCCGGCCTCTGCCCTGTTTCGATAGGACCTGATCAGTTGGTCAGTGTGGCCCCTGCGCTGATGATCTGCGGAAGGATCTGTGACACGGCGCGGCTCCATTTGGTAACGGGCTGCTGCGCGATAAAGATGATGTCATCGGGGCGCAGTTCAAAGCGGGGCACCAGGGCGAGATTACCGGCGTTTCGGGCATCCAGATGCCACGCCGTCACGGCCCCGAATTCACGCGGATCAGAAGATGAGCGCAACACGTAAATCTGCGATACATCGCCCGTCGCAGATGCAATGCCGCCAGCATCATAAAGTGCATCCGCTAGGCTAGCCGTTCGTTCAAACGGCAAGGCAAAGCGGGACTGTGTGCCAACCTCGCCACTGAGATACACATATTGGCGATTGTCGGCACCAAGTTCGACGCGGGTTTTATAGTTTTCGCGCGCTTCCGTTAGGCTGGACTGGCGCAAACTCACTTCAAGCTGCAATTCCTGCAAGGCAGACGAGCGTGCGGACTGGCGCGCTTGAATCAGCGTAATCTGTTGAGCAAAATAATCTTGGGCCCGCGTCAGTTCGTACTCAGTATCGACGAAAATCGCATCGCCCGGCAGCAACCTTGTCTTGGTCAGACTTGCGCGGGAATAAAGCTGCGACAGGGGGATCTGGTACAAGGTACCATCGCGATACAGACGGATTGACGCGTAATCCTGATCATCGACAGTGATGCCGCCCGCCGCAGCCAGCGCTTCTTCCAGATAAAGGGGTGTCAGCGTCACAGGCACGACCGTCGGGTTGGCCACAGCCCCCCCGATAGAGATCTTGCGCGAGTTGAATTCCGCAATTTCCAGGCTGAATGTCGGGTCGATTTGGTTTTCGACAAGCCGCTGGAACAAAGCTGCTTCGGCGTCTTCGATGGTGAGGCCGACAATGCGCACACGGCCCACATCGGGGATATTGATCGATCCGTCATCCTGAACGGTATAGCCTTGGCGCGCATTCTGCGCGGCCAGCAGGCCCGACAGCTGTTCAATCGACGAAGCGGCCCGTGGGGTCGCCAGCAAGACAACATCGCCGACACCAATTTCATAGGGGCCGGGATCAGCCGCAGGCGGCAGGCGCAGTTCCAGCGCATTCGGGCGTGTCTGGCTTTGCAGGGGCGCTGCCGGCAAGGCACCCGCACTTCTTAGCCCGGAACCGGACCCGGCAGTCTGTGAAAAGAACGCAGGCAACGTCTGCGGTGCATAGGCCGACCTGTTGGCTTGCACGACGGTTTCGGCCGTCAGATCCACAACGCGGACATTTGTGCCGCCCGCTGCGCCTTCGACAACCTTGGGGGTCCGATAGACTGCTCCACAACTTGCCAGACTTAGCCCCAGCAGGGCCACCAAAAGGTATCGCACGATCGTCACTCCCATTCAGTCACTTGACGCATCAGCCAATGTGGCTTTGGTCCATTCCTTCATCAGCGGGTTGCAGCTTGGGTTGCAATGTAACCCAATTCGTCCCCTGCCCATTGCCGTGCCTGAACGATGGCACCGCTTCTATTGCTGACCCAGTACGTATTTCGAAAGGCCTGGTCCAGACTTTTGCAGTCTTCCGTCATCACGCGCGTCGGCGTAACGCCAATTTCAAGCGAAATTGTGCTTGTTCCTTCCGTCTCGACCAGACAACGGTAGGTCCGTGTCACGATCTGGTCATTGCCCGTCAGATTGCTGTGCAACCGATCCGCATATCCCCGTTGGCCAGACAGGATCAGACGCATGGGCTCCGACAGATCAGCGGCAAACAGCGTGGACCCCAAGCCGCGCGTTCCCTGCAACATGCCGTTTTCCAACATCATTGCTGTCAGATCAGAGCTTAGCCAGGTTTCGACGCCGTTGATCTTGCTTTCGCGCAGGAGACGGCCTTTTTGGTCGCGGCTTTCGATTGTGACAATCAACGCCGGGCTGTTTCGATCAGCGATCAACGCGGCAAAGCGCGGCGGGTACTGACCGGCCGCTTGTGATGCCGCTGTCGGCTCATTCGTTGCGATAGCAACACCGCGTGAAAAAAGGCTTTGCCCCGTCGCACAGGCCGAAAGAAACGATAGTCCCAAGGCAAGCACTGCAAATCGAAGTTTCATCGCAGATACCTCCCCCAACCGTCACGCAGTTCCTTACCGCGGTAATCCCGCACCACGCCGTGCAGTCGGTTCGCAACCTCAAGCCGCGCGCCGCCGTCACGGGTGATCGGCTGGATCGTCTGGCCAACGGATCTGCGCGACGGTTTGCCCGTGAACCACGAGAGCGGGATTTCGATCCGAAGACCCTTATCAAAAGACCCTTCACCAAAATCGTCGAACGGCACATCTGTCAGCGTGAAATATCCACCAATCTTGAAGCCGTTGTTGAATTCGCGGTCGATGGAAATGGTCGCGCCATAATCCCCGGCCAGATAGCGGCCAACATCAAGCTGCCCAAAGAACCCATTGCCGAAATCATAATACGCAGAACCATGACCGGTCAGGACTTCATAATCCTGAAAGCCCAAAAGCATGTCGAAGTCGCGCTGCTTCACATAGTTGATTTCGGCACCCAGGGCGAGACGGCTGGCAACGGGGTACCACAGTACTTCCGCTGAAACGCCACCGAACATCGACTCAAGATAGCCGGCGGATACGCGGCCGAACAGATCCTTGCCCGGACGGAAAATATACTCGGCCGTCAGGTTGTTGATCTCAAGGTCGGATTCCTTGGCATAGCGGATGGCGTTGCTACGGACCGGTTCAATCACAGAATTCGATAAGCGATCAGAGTCGGCAATGTTGCCAATCAGCGGATAACGGAATCGCCCGAAGAACGTCAGCCCCGGCGCGGGCCGATACGTAAGCCTTAGCTGTGCCCCCAGATCAGCCCGGATCGGGCTGTCGGGGTCGAAATAAGACGTTGCCACATAGGGCCCAAACGACGTGTCAAAGACAGGATAGACATCATCCAATGCGCCAGCGCGATCTTCGTCATGGCCATCTTCGATCCGTGCGCGCGCTAAAGTCCGCCAGGATCCGTCATAATCGAACTGCAGCTCTTCCAGATCGGTGCGTTGCGTCACCACACGCGAGATCGGCATACCCTTTGCCAGAAAAACGACCGCAAACTGTTCGATTTCTGGGGGCAGTGTCGTCGCCATCACCCGTGCTGCGCGGCCGGCAGCCTGCGCCTCGACATCCCAACGCTTGTTTTCGACACGCACGGTCGCTTGTTGGCCCTGCATGGTAAAGCCCTGCAAGTCCATGCCATCTTCGGCCAGACGCGCCTTAAGCACGCGCTGAACGGCGTCCTTGCCGCCACCTTTGGCAGAATTGTTCCAATCCGCGATGGCCAGATTATTGCGCGCTCCAACAGACCGCGGTGCCCCTTCCAATCCCCCCGGATTACGGCGTTTGGCCGGATTGATCACATAGCTAAGCTGCGCACCGATTTCCTTGCCGCCAATGACAAATCCCTTAAGGGTCGGCCCATTTCTGAACCGATATTCCAGACCCAGGTTAAGCGGTGAAGCAATGTCGATGCCGGTGTTGATTGACTCTTGGGTGTAAAGATCGGGGGAATATTCAGCAAAGAACGTCGTTTTATCGTTGATGTGCCACTTTATGCCCGCAAATGCAGATGTTTCGCCGCGAAACCAATTTCTGGTACTGACCTCACCTCCAGTGCCGCTGAAGCCCTTTGGCCTAGTATCAAATCGGCTTGATAGCACTCCCAGGGGGTTTGAAAAGGCCCCCCTGCCGGCCAGACGACCCCAGCCAAGACCTCCGGTCACTTCTACTTTTGCGCCTATTCTTTTTGTTGCAACGAAATACTCGCTGCTCAGAACGCCGGTCCCAAGAAAGTCCCGCAAACCGAAGGCCAACGAAGGACGTAGGCTTGTTTCATCCGCAATCTGAAAATGTATATCAAAGCTACGATCATAGAGATTTCCGCTATTCACGTTATTTGCAGAAAACCCTTGAATAACCGAATACCTGAAACTGCCGTAGATCCGCGGCAGTACCTGAAACGTCGCTGTATACCGGAAGTTCGGACCAAAAGCGCTGGCGGTCAGCGCGAATTCGCCGTCGTCCAACACCTCTGCCGTGGGCATTTCCACCAAACCGGGCGTGCCATAAGTCGTCAGAGATTGTGCAGAGCCATCAGAACCAACAAGAGCGCCAAGCACAGCAAAGAGCAGGCCGATCGCAAAATTCCTGGGGTGCCCTTGCATCTGCCGACCTTTTTACTAACTGTTCTCAATGGGCGGACAATACAGAGTTAAACACGAGACTACACTTTCCGGTCGCCCTTTTCATCAGGTTTAGGTCATTGTTGCGCCAGTTTTGCAACACAGGAATAGCAGGCAGAGCGATGTTAAAAAAATGGTTTCAGCGCCCCGAAGAACGGGCGGAAAAGCGGAAGATCACGTTCGATCCGATTGCGCCTGACCAACCAGTTGTCGCTGTCGGTGATATCCATGGACGCTTTGATCTTATTCAGAAACTACCCGAGAAACCGGGCGATACGCAAATCATCTGCCTAGGTGATATGGTTGACCGCGGCGAACAAAGCGCCGAGGTGCTGCGGATGCTTCATGCCGCGCCAGACGTGATCACGCTGATGGGCAATCATGAGCAGATGATGTTGAAATTTATCGATAATCCTGAGGAGAATGGCGAACGCTGGCTGCGCTATGGTGGCCTTCAGACGTTAGCTAGTTTTGGTGTGTCAGGGATCACGCAAAGGTCGACTGGGTCGGATCTGGTCCGCGCCCGTGATGCCCTGTTTCATGCCATGGGCGACGACTTGGTGGATTGGCTTGCCAACCTGCCAAAATACTGGACATCGGGAAACGTCGCCTTCGTACACGCGGGTGCGGACCCCGAGATTGCGATAGAAGAACAAGAAAACCGCACCCTACTTTGGGGACACGAGAACTTTGGCAAAGTTTCGCGCAGCGACGGGATCTGGGTCGTCCATGGACACACGATTATCGACACGCCAACCATCAAGAACGGTGTCGTGTCGATCGATACGGGTGCCTACGCGACAGACAAGCTGACCGCCGCGACGATCTTTCAGGGCGAGGTTGAATTCGAATACGCCTGAACGCAGCATTCGCGGCTTAACGCCAATTTAGCATCCCACCTGCATACCTGACCCGACAGTCTACGAAGAACAGGGCAGCGTTGGGGTAAGAATGGCGTTTCTGGACTATGCGGTCAAATGGGCGTTGCCCGCACGCCCAATCAAACGCCCTGGCGTCTACCGAAGCGGCGGAAAGCGCCTGTTTGATTTGGTGATATGCTTGCTGTTGCTGCCGGTTGTCGTGCCGTTAATCAGTTGTCTTTGGTGTCTTGCGACAGCAACCGGGTCATCTGGATTTTTCGGCCATCTGCGGGTTGGCAGAAACGGCAAGGTTTTTCGCTGCTGGAAAATCCGGACAATGGTGCCGGACGCTGATGGGGCCTTGGCGGATTTGCTGCGCGTCCGGCCAGACTGCGCCAGGCAATGGCAACGAAGTCGCAAGCTTCGCGATGACCCGCGTATTGTCCCGTTTGGCCGCATTCTCAGGGAAACCAGCTTGGATGAACTGCCACAAATCTGGAATGTCATCCGTGGGGAAATGTCGCTTGTGGGCCCACGCCCGGTGACCCGCATCGAACTGCGGTACTATGAAGAATCTGTGCAGGACTATTTGGCGACCCGTCCAGGTCTTACGGGTTTGTGGCAGATCACAGGACGCCAGAACGCCTGCTTCGCGCAGCGTGTGCAATTGGACACGGAGTACTGTCAGTCCGTGTCGTTTATCGGTGATTTGACGATCTTGGCAAGGACTGCGCCAGTCTTACTGTGGCCGACGGGACGCTAGGAAAGGTTTTGTTATTCCCCTTGCCAGCGCCCCGCCCAAAGTGGGTTGGCTCAGACCAGACCCTTGATACCAGTGGCTGTTGTGCCCGTGGCCATCACCCTGCTGATCCGAAAAGGATAAATCACACCGGTGCTGAGGTTCGGCAGGCTTAGGGTTTCGCCGCCTTTCATAACGATTGTCACGTCCCCCGAACCGGTAACCATGATCGCGCGGGTCATCTGTTCGATATCGCTGCTGTCATTGGGAACGATGTCAAAACCGCCGCAAATGGGCCCGGTCAACCCGGCATTGTAGTCCTGAAAATTGTCGAAAGTCGGCATCATACTCTCCGTTGTTGGGATGATGGAACATCCTTTACGAAGGTTGATTGAACGCTAATGGCGCGCACGGTCTGGTGAACTTACGCTTCGAAGGCGCGAGCAAGCGATCTGCATCTGACCAGACTTCGCCGCAAACATTGTGCGTCGGGTGATCAATTCCCTGACCACCCGAAGAACACTTGCCGCTTATGTATCAGCCCGTCTTTGCCCGATCCTAGACCATCCGCCCGTGGCAATGCTTGAACTTCTTGCCAGAACCGCACGGGCATTCATCATTGCGCGCCGGATTGCCCCATGTGCTTGGGTCGTCTTCCCTAAATCCAGTCACCGCAGGCTCGACCGGTTCAGCGGCATCCGACGCTTTCGCCGCAGCAGCTTCGGGCACCGCCTGACGTTCCTGCATTTGGGCAATCATCTGCTGCTGTTCTTCTTCCGTCATTGGCCTGATCTGAGCCAGCTTTTGCGTCACATCGGTGCGCAAGCTGTCCAGCATCGTTTCGAACAATTGGAACGATTCATTCTTGTATTCGTTCAGCGGATCGCGCTGGGCATAACCGCGGAATCCGACGACGGAACGAAGATGTTCAAGCGTCAGCAGATGGTCCCGCCATTTGCCGTCAATCGCCTGTAACAACACCTGCTTTTCGATGTTGCGCATATTTTCATGGCCAAATTTCTCTGTCTTCTCGGCCATCATTTCGTTGCAGGCCTTGACCAGGCGTTCGCGGATCACTTCGTCGTCCACGCCCTCTTCCTCGCACCAGTTGGCGACGGGCAAATCAAGGTTCAGCTGATCCAGAACCGCGGCCTGGAACCCCTTGGTGTCCCATTGATCCGCATAGGATTTGGCGGGCATGTACTCGTCGATCAAATCCTCGATCACCTGTTCGCGCATGTCCGCCGTGATCTCTGACAAATCCGCAGCTTCCATGATGTCGCGGCGCTGGCCAAAGACAACTTTCCGCTGTTCGTTCATTACATCGTCGAACTTCAGCAACTGTTTGCGAATATCAAAGTTGCGGCCTTCGACTTTGGCTTGCGCGCGTTCCAGCGATTTGTTCACCCACGGGTGTATGATCGCCTCGCCCTCTTTCAAACCCAATGTGGTCAAAACCTTTTCAAGCCGTTCCGAGCCAAAAATACGCATCAGATCGTCTTCGAGAGACAGATAGAATGACGACCGGCCCGGATCACCCTGACGGCCCGACCGACCGCGCAACTGATTGTCGATGCGGCGGCTTTCGTGGCGCTCAGACGCAAGCACGCTCAGGCCTCCGGCTTCGATGACTTTTTTCTTCTCGTCGGCATGTTCGGCTTCGATCTGCGCGCGGATGGCAACTGGATCAGCGTGCGGATCGGCGTCGAGCGCCTCAAGCACCTTCAGTTCGACGTTGCCGCCCAACTGAATGTCGGTGCCACGCCCCGCCATATTCGTCGCGATGGTCACTGCGCCGAATTTGCCGGCATCGGCCACAATCTGCGCTTCCTGCTCGTGCTGGCGCGCATTCAGAACGTTGTGCGTGATCCCCGCGTCCGTCAGCATCTTGCTCAGCATTTCAGACTTTTCGATCGACGTCGTACCGACCAGCACGGGCTGACCCTTGGCATTCGCTTCTTTGACCTTTTCGATCATCGCCTGATATTTCTCAAGCGCGGAGCGGTAGACCTGATCGTCTTCGTCCACGCGCGCCACCGGCATGTTGGTGGGTACGACAACCACGCCAAGGCCGTAAATTTCGTTGAATTCATCGGCTTCGGTTTCGGCGGTGCCGGTCATACCGGCCAGTTTGTCATAAAGACGGAAGTAGTTCTGGAATGTCACAGACGCGAGGGTCACGTTTTCGGGCTGGATCTTGCAGTCTTCCTTGGCCTCGATCGCCTGGTGCAGACCGTCGGACAGACGGCGGCCTGTCATCATGCGTCCTGTAAATTCGTCGATCAGCATCACTTCGCCATCGCGCACGATATAATCCTTGTCGCGCTGAAACAGCTTATGCGCCCGCAGACCCTGATTCACATGATGGACCAATGTCGTGCTTTCAGGATCGTACATCGTCAGACCTTCCTCAAGCAGGCCGCGATTGTGCAGCTCTTCCTCAAGAAACTCGTTACCTTCATCGGTAAAGGTGACGTTGCGGGTCTTTTCGTCCAACTCGTAATGCGATGGCTGCAGCAGCGGAATTACGTCGTCGACGATCTTGTACATCTCGGACCGATCCTGCGACGGGCCTGAAATGATCAGCGGCGTCCGCGCTTCGTCGATCAGAATGCTGTCCACTTCGTCCACGATGGCAAAGTTGTGATATTTCTGGAAAATCTGGCTAAGCTCGGATTTCATGTTGTCGCGCAGATAGTCAAAGCCCAGTTCATTGTTCGTGGCATATGTCACATCGCAGTTGTATGCGGCGCGCTTGTCTTCCTCGGTCATGCCCGAAATGGCGGCACCCGTGGTCAGACCAAGTGCGGCAAACACCTTGCCCATCCAATCGGCGTCACGTTGAACAAGGTATTCGTTAACGGTGACGATGTGTACGCCCCTGCCTGTCAGTGCGTTCAGATACGCCGCAAGCGACGCGGTCAGCGTCTTGCCCTCGCCGGTTTTCTGCTCTGATATGTTGCCCTGATGCAAAAAAATCGCCGCCATCAACTGGGTGTCGAAGGCGCGCAGTCCCAATGTGCGGCGGGCCGCTTCGCGTGCATTGGCAAACGCCTCTGGCAACAGGTCATCCAGGCTTTCACCGTCCAGCGCGCGCTTGCGCAGCTCTTCGGTTTTTTCCTTGAGCCCATCATCGGTCAACGTCAGAAAATGGTCTTCCATTGCGTTGATCTGATCAACCAGCGGGCGGGTCGCCTTGATTTTACGATCATTGGGGGTCCCAAAGACCTTTTTGGCGAGTGTTCCGATGCCCAGCATGTAATCTCCTGCCGAAGTTATGATGTGTTGCGCTGATCTGCTTGCCGAGCCGCCGGTCAGCCCCTAGATACAAGACTGAACGTGCGCCAAAGCCGCGCCCATAGGGCGATGTAAGGGGCGCACCAAACCGTGTCAATGTAGCAGCCCCTCGTGGCGGCGTAACCTAGGACAGATACATGCAAAAACCCCTCACATTTCTGGCACCACTCTTGTTTGCCGCCTCGCTGGCCCTGCCTGCCGCCGCCCAACAAGAGGTCAAGGCCGATACGGTCGTCGCCACGGTGAATGGTATGGAAATCACTATTGGTAATATGATTATCGCCCGCGCCAGCCTGCCCGAGCAGTATCAGCAGCTGCCGGCAGAGGTGTTGTTCAAAGGTATTCTGGATCAATTGGTCCAACAGACCGCTCTGTCTCAGTCATATGAAGGCGATCTTCCGCCACGCGTTGAACTGGCCTTGGAAAATGAGCGTCGGCAACTGATCGCCGGTGAAGTGATCGAAAAGACCATGGCCGAGGATATTACCGCAGAAGAGCTGCAGGCCGCCTATGATGAGGCTTATGCCACCGCCGAGCCAAGTCAGGAATATAACGCGTCGCATATTCTGGTTGAAACCGAAGAAGCAGCGTTGGCGATCAAGGCGGAACTTGACGGTGGGGCAAATTTTGCCGAAGTGGCCAAGGAAAAATCGACTGGGCCATCCGGGCCGGGTGGTGGATCACTGGGCTGGTTTGGCCCCGGCATGATGGTCCCGGACTTTGAAACAGCTGTGACAGCGCTTGAGATTGGTGAAGTGTCACTGCCCGTTGAAACGCAATTTGGCTGGCACATCATCAAGCTGAACGAGAAGCGTGAAAAAGGTGCCCCCGCGATGGACGAGGTCAAGGCAGAGCTGGAAACCCAGATTCGTCAGGTCAAAGCCCAGCAGATGATCGAAAAGATGACCGCAGCCGCAACCGTGGATAAGACCCCCGCCGAGGGCATCGACCCCACAATCCTGACCAACCTTGGCCTTTTGGAATAATCATGGGCAAAACGGTTTCTGTATCTCCACTGGCCCCTGCAAAATTTCCTGAACTGCCTGCCATCGACGGTGTGCAATTTGCCACCATCGCGGCCGGGGTGCGGTATCAGGGTCGCACCGACGTGATGCTGGCCACGCTTGCACCGGGGTCAACTGTCGCCGGTACCTTTACACGGTCCGCTACCCGTGCGGCCCCGGTTCTGGACTGCCAGGCCAAGATCGGCGTTGCTTCTGACGCGGGTGCCGCAATTCTGGTGAATTCGGGCAACGCCAATGCCTTTACCGGCAAGAATGGCGTCGCCGCGGTCGAGGCGATTACCACCGCCGTCGCTGGAGTTTGCGATGTGCCGCAATCACGGGTGTTTACATCGTCGACCGGTGTCATCGGCGAGCCGTTGCCCCACGATCGGATCACTTCGGTGCTGGCAGATCTGAAAAGCAATCTGGACGCTGGCGGAATCGCCGGTGCGGCCAAGGCCATCATGACCACCGATACCTTCCCCAAAGGATCGATGGCACAGGTGACGATTGACGGCAAAACAGTGTCGATCGCGGGAATCGCAAAAGGCTCAGGCATGATTGCGCCCGATATGGCGACGATGTTGGTCTATATCTTTACCGATGCGGTTGTCAGTCAGCCCGCGCTTCAGTCAATGCTGTCCAAGCATACCGACAGCACGTTTAACTGCATCACCGTGGACAGCGATACGTCCACCTCTGACAGTCTGATCCTTGCGGCGACAGGTGCATCCGGTGCCGACGCCAGCGAAAGCGATGCGTTTTCCGATGCCTTGCACGGCGTCATGCTGGATCTGGCCCATCAGGTCGTTCAGGATGGCGAAGGGGCCACGAAATTTGTAGAGATCGCCGTGACGGGTGCGGCCAGCGATGCCGATGCCAAGACGCACGGCATGGCTATCGCGAACTCTCCGCTGATAAAGACAGCAATCGCGGGGCAAGACCCGAACTGGGGGCGCGTCGTGATGGCGGTCGGAAAATCCGGCGCGGCTGCCGATCGTGACCGCCTGTCGATCCGGTTTGGCGACATCGAAGTGGCGAAGGACGGGTGGCGCAGCCCGAACTATTCTGAGGAAGCTGCTGCCGCCCATATGAGGGGACAGAACATCGTGATCGGTGTCGACCTGGGCATAGGCGAAGGCAAAGCCACCGTTTGGACGTGCGACCTGACCCACGGCTATATCGACATCAACGCGGACTACCGTTCTTGAAAATGGTCCTTGTGTCAGCCGTCGCGCTGATCGACGTGGACGGGCGCGTGCTTTTGGCACAGCGCCCGCCCGGCAAATCCATGGCCGGTCTCTGGGAATTTCCCGGCGGCAAGGTCGAAGCCGGTGAAACCCCCGAAGCCGCGCTGGTGCGTGAGCTTCAGGAAGAACTGGGCATCGATACTTGGGCATCCTGTCTGGCACCGCTGACCTTTGCCAGCCATGCGTATGACGATTTCCATCTGCTGATGCCGCTATTCGCCTGCCGGAAGTGGCAAGGTTCACCGCGTGCAAAAGAAGGGCAAACGCTGAAATGGGTTCGCCCCGCAGCGTTGAAAGATTATCCTATGCCAGCGGCTGACATTCCCCTGATCCCGATCCTGCGCGATTGGCTTTAGTACGCCGGTTGAACTTTCAGGTGCTGCTCCGGCACCACCGTCGCTAATTCTTTGCCGCTAGACATTTTCATGTCTCAACCTATTATAGAAACACAGCTTGCTTTCTGGGGGGAAATTGGATGCTGCGTACCATCACGATCGGAACGACCGTTTCAATACAGGGCGTGTTCGTCCGCGATATGCCCGATGGCCGGATCGCGGTTATGGTCGACAATGCCATTTACACCGGCAGGCCGATCATCCGAAAGAAATAGGTTTCTTGCGGTTTAACATCTGAACCAACCCGTATCTCGCTGCGTTTGACCCGATTGGTACAGATTGGGCACAGATGAAACCGGAACGCGTCATTGTTATTATGAACAAGGGGTCTGGCCGGCAAGACGGTCAATCCCGGATCGAAAAGATCAGCACGCGATTTGCAGATCATGGCATCCAGGTCGACTTCATTGAATTCAAGCCCGGCGATAAGTTGCAAAAGGTCGCCTTTGACGCCGCGAAGCGATCGCCAGAGGCGACCATCATTGCATGCGGTGGGGATGGCACGATCAGCGGTGTCGCGACTGGATTGTCTGGCACCGGCAGTCAAATGGGGATCATCCCGGCGGGCACCTTCAATTACTACGCTCGCTCGCTCGATCTACCAGAGGTCGTTGAGGACGCAGTGGACGTGATCGCCCAAGGTCATACTCGGCCCACCGATCTGGCCAAGATCAACGATCAGGTTTTCCTGAACAACGCCAGCATCGGTGCCTATGCCGCCATTTTGCAAACCCGAGAGGGCATTTACAAAAAGTGGGGCCGCAGTCGTGCCATCGCCTATTGGTCGGTGGTCAAGGCGCTGGCAACGCTGCGGGCACCGCTGCGGCTGACCGTGACGGTAGACGGAAAATCATTCAATCACCGCACACCCATGGTCTTCGCCGTCAGCAACGCCTTTCAGCTGCACGAGATGGGCCTGAGCGGCGAAGATGTCATCGCCCATGGCGGCATGGTGCTGTTGATTGCGCCTGACACGAACAGGTGGGGTCTGCTAAAGCATGCATTGGCGATCGCGCTTGGCATCGCGAGGCAGAAAACCGACTATGAGATGCATTGCGGAAATGAGATCACGCTTGAAATGCCCCATCGCGCCCGTCCCGTCGCAAGGGACGGCGAACTGACAAGCATGAAAGGGCCGTTCAAGCTTTATATCACCCGGCAGGCGCTGAACCTGATCGTCCCCAAGGCCGCAGACGGGGTCTCAGAGTGAGCCGGCTGATCCACCTATCCGATTTGCATTTCGGCAAAGACCGGCCCGACCTTCTGGGCCCGCTAGTGTCTTGCGTGAATGAGTTACAGCCCGATCTGATCGCGATTTCCGGCGATCTGACCCAGCGGGCGCGAATAAGCCAGTATAAGGAGGCACAAGACTTTATTGCGCAACTGGATGCGCCTGTGCTTTCGGTTCCAGGAAACCACGATGTGTCACTGCACCGGCCGTTTCGACGGTTTTTCGCCCCTTGGCGGCCCTACAAGAAATACATCAATCGCGATCTGACTCCGCATTTCGAAGATGACGGCATGCTGGTCATGGGGATTAATTCCGTTGATCGGTTTGCGTGGCAGACCGGGCGTCTGACGGCGGCGCGCATTAAGAATGCCTGTGCCGCAATGGAGAAATCAACGGAGGGCAAAGCCAAGGTTCTGGTGATGCACCATCCGCTCGACCACCCGGCCGAGACAAACAAAAAGCCGATTCCCGGCGCGGATAAAGCGTTGGAACAGTTGCTGTCCTGTGGGACCGACCTGATCCTGTCTGGGCATTTGCACACCTGGCACGCTGGCAACTTTACAATTGAATCAGGGGGCACGACTGCTGTTCAACTGCACGCGGGTACCAGCCTGTCGACGCGGGTCCGTGGCGAGGCGAATGATTTCAACCTGATCGACATCACTCTTGACCAGATCGCGATTGAACGCATCAGCTTCAACGAAGACACCCGACTATTCGAAACGACAGAAGCCCGGCAATTCAACCGGGCTTCTGATCTTGGTTCGCATTAGAGCCTGATTAGGCCAGTGTGCGTTCGACTTCTTCGCGTGTGAAGATTTCGATGACATCGCCGGGGCGAATGTCTTCGTAGTTCTCGAACGCCATGCCACATTCCTGGCCTGATGGCACTTCGGCCACTTCATCCTTGAAGCGCTTCAGCGTTTTCAGTGTCCCTTCGTGGATCACGACATCATCGCGCAGCAGACGCACACCAGCGGCACGGCTTGCCTTGCCTTCGGTGACCAGACAGCCCGCGACCTTGCCGACACCCGTGACCTTGAACACCTCTTTGATCGACGCATAGCCGATAAAGTGTTCGCGAATCTCGTTACTCAGCAAGCCACTCGCAGCAGCCTTCACGTCGTCGACCAAGTCATAGATGACCGAGTAATACCGGATCTCGACACCCTTTTGGTTCGCCGTTGCACGCGCCGACGCATTGGCACGCACGTTGAAACCGATGATCGGCGCGTTCGACGCTTCGGCCAGACCGACATCGGTGTCGGTGATGGCACCGACGCCCGAATGAAGGATGCGCACACGGACTTCGTCGTTGCCGATCTTTTCCATCGCCTGAACAATGGCTTCGGCAGAACCCTGCACGTCTGCCTTGATCAGCAGCGGCAGTTCGGACACGCTTGCGTCAGCCTTGGCATTTGCCATCAACTGTTCCAGCGTGGTCGCGGCACCGGCGGCGGCACGCTTGTCCTTGGCGGCGTTGGCGCGGTATTCCGCGATTTCACGCGCCTGCGCTTCGGTATCGGTCACGTTCAGCACGTCACCGGCGGCAGGTGTACCATTCAGGCCAAGCACCTCGACAGGGACCGAAGGGCCTGCTTCCTTGACGCGTTCGCCCTTATCGTTAATCAGCGCACGGACCTTGCCAAACTGTTCGCCGACAACGAAAATGTCGCCTTGGCGCAGCGTACCGTTCTGGATCAGCACGGTCGCAACCGGGCCGCGACCCACGTCAAGTTGCGCTTCGATCACGGCACCAACGGCAGCGCGATTTGGATTGGCTTTCAGCTCAAGCAGTTCCGCCTGAAGCGAGATTGCTTCCAGCAGTTCGTCAAGGCCCTGACCGGTCTTTGCCGACACTTCGACGTCCTGGACTTCTCCGGACATCTTTTCGACGATGACTTCGTGTTGCAGCAGATCGGTGCGCACCTTATCCGGGTTCGCCTCGTATTTATCGACCTTGTTGATCGCCACGATCATCGGCACTTTGGCCGCTTTCGCGTGGTGGATCGCTTCGATCGTCTGCGGCATGACAGCATCATCGGCGGCAACGACCAGCACGACAATATCCGTAACCTGGGCACCACGTGACCGCATGGATGTAAACGCAGCGTGGCCGGGCGTATCCAGGAAGGTCAGCGCCTGACCCTTGTCGGACATCACCTGATACGCACCGATGTGCTGCGTGATGCCGCCTGCTTCGCCGGCCTGAACCTTGGCTTTGCGGATCGCATCCAACAACGATGTCTTCCCGTGGTCAACGTGACCCATGATCGTGATGACAGGTGGTCGCGTGATAAGATCTTTTGGATCGTCTTCCGCTTCCTTGATCACGTCTTCGACGTCGGCATCAGACACACGCACCACCTTATGGCCAAATTCTTCGATGATCAGCTCGGCGGTGTCGGCATCAATGGTTTCGTTCTGGGTCACCATCAAGCCACTGTTCATCAGCGCCTTGACGACAGCGCCAACGCGTTCGGCCATACGGTTCGCCAGTTCAGACACCACAATCGCCGGAGGCAGGTTCACGTTGCGCACGACCTTTTCGCGCTCGACCGTGCCACCCATCGCCTTTTGGCGCTGGCGTTCCTGCTTTCGCTTCATCTGTGCCATCGAACGCTGACGGCCACCTTCGCCACCGGTCAGCGCCTGGTTCAACGTCAGCTTGCCCGAACGGCGGCTGTCATCGGCACCTTTGTTACGCTTGTTGGTTTCTTCGCGGTCCGTCTCTTTCTTGCGGGCCGCGGGCGCAGGCGCGCCCCCTTTGGTGTTGGGCAGCTTGGCAGCGGCGGGCTGTTCAATCGGAGCGGTTGTCACAACTGCAGCGGCTTCCGCCTCTTGCTTGCGGCGCTCGTCTTCTTCAGCTTTCGCTTTCAGGCTCTCTTCAAGCGCACGATCTTCGGCCTCTTTGGCGTCGATCTCGGCGCGGCGGCGCTCGCGGTCTTCCGCGCGGGCCTTTTCTTCGGCTTCACGGGCGTCTGCCTCGTCCGACTCTCGGGCGCGGGCAGCTTGCACAGCCTTAAGACGGCGCTCCATCTCGGAATCGGTGATGCCCGCGGGACGCTTTGAGGGATCCCCAAGCGAGGGATTATTGCCGCCAGCAGGCTTAGCGCCCGCAGGTTTTGGCACCACAACGCGCTTGCGCTTGGTTTCGACCACGACGTTTTTGGTTCGCCCGTGGCTAAAGCTTTGCTTTACATTACCCGGGCGCGAAGGTGCACCCCGCAGGCCCAATGTCTTTTTGCCGTCACTATCGCTCATGAAGCTCGTCTATCCTTTCGGGTGACCGTTGCCACCCTCGTTTATGCGCACGCCTTTTAACCGCTGAGCTTCCTCTACAACACGAGAGGTGAGTCCACCAGAGGCGAGCGCCCCATGTATCACAGTTTGACGTCCGAATGCCAAACCCAATTCATCTGCCGTCAACCAACCAATGTAATGGCCGAAATGCGGCGTGCTCAACTTCGATTTGCCGCGCCCTGATCCATCAACTGCCTGAATCAAAACCTCGGCTTCTTCCGTTTGCAGCCAACCCTTAACCTTCTCATAACCAGCGACGGCCTTTCCGGCCTTGCGCTGCATCGAGATCAGGTCAACCACGCGGCGGACAAGCTGTTTTTCAACCTCGTCCACCAATCCCTCATCAACCTTGACCGGTTGTTTGGCCGCACGGGCAAAGAGCCCCTTCTTCACGGCCTTTTCCAACGCGGCCCTGTCCGCCGAAACGTAGATACCCCGACCGGGCAACTTGCCCAGAATGTCAGGGAACAACTGCGCATCGGGTCCCACCACGAAACGGATAAGCCCGTTTTTTGGCTGCACTTCGCCGGTGGCGATGCACTTCCGCTCTGGACCGTCTTCCCGGTCTTTAGAAACGCCACCGCGCGTCATGCTCTACCCCCGAAGCCTGCGATCAGGCCTCGGCTTCCTCGTCTTCTGCGTCATCGTCTTCAGCCTTTGGCTCCAGCTCAGCGGGATCGACCCAACCCAGCAGAACGCGGGCTGTCATGATCAAATGCTGCGCTTCTTCCAGCGTCATGCCAAAAGGCTCTAGCGTGCCATCATCCTTGGTACGCTCGCCATTCACTGTGGTCCAGCCACCGGCCAGTTCCCAGTCTGCGCAAGTCGCGAAATCTTCAAGCGTTTTCACATCGTCCTTGGCCAACGCCTCAATCATTTGGGGTGTCAGGCCCTCGAATTCAATAAGCGTGTCGTCAACACCCAACGCACGGGCGGCATCAAGGGCCGCTTTGCTCTGCGCTTCCAACACATCGCGGGCACGGGCCTGCAATTCGCTGGCTGTATCTGCATCAACACCGTCGATAACCAGCAATTCGTCAACTTCGACATAGGCGACTTCTTCAAGGTTCGTGAACCCTTCGGACACCAATAGCTGCGCAAAAAATTCGTCCAGATCCAGGGTGTCCATGAACAGCTTGGTACGCAGTTCAAATTCGGCCTGACGACGCTGGCTTTCCTGCTCTTCGGTCATGATGTCGATATCAAGGCCGGTCAACTGCGACGCAAGACGCACGTTCTGGCCACGACGACCGATCGCCAGCGACAACTGATCCTCGGGAACGACAACTTCGATCTTGCCGGCTTCTTCGTCCAGCACCACCTTTGACACTTCGGCAGGCTGAAGCGCATTCACAAGAAACGTGGGCTGGTCTTCATTCCATGGAATGATGTCGATTTTCTCGCCCTGCAATTCGTTCACGACGGCCTGAACACGGCTGCCGCGCATACCCACACAGGCACCGACAGGATCAATCGAGCTGTCATACGAAATAACGGCGATCTTCGCACGCGAACCGGGGTCACGAGCAACGGCCTTGATCTCGATGATGCCGTCGTAAATCTCGGGCACTTCCATCTTGAACAACTCAGCCATGAACTCGGGCGCGGTGCGCGACAGGAAAATCTGCGGGCCGCGCTGTTCGCGGCGCACGTCCTTGATGTAGACGCGGATCCGGTCGTTCGGGCGATAGCTTTCGCGGCCGATCTTCTCGTTGCGGCGCAGAATCGCTTCGCCTGCGCCCACATCGACGATGACGTTGCCGTATTCCTCGCGCTTGACCAGACCGTTGATGATCGTCCCGGCGCGGTCTTTGAATTCTTCGTACTGACGATCCCGTTCGGCTTCGCGGACCTTTTGCAAGATCACCTGCTTGGCGGATTGCGCGGCGATCCGGCCCATTTCGACGGGCGGCACTTCTTCGCTGTATTCCTGCCCGATTTCGGGGTTGTCCATATATTGCTTGGCCTGTTCGACCGTGAATTCAGCCTGATAATTCTCAAGCTCGTCATCGGCGACAACAGTGCGCACACGGGTAAAGGTCGCGCGACCGGTCTTGCGGTCGATATGAACGCGAATGTCCATCTCGGCCCCGTAGCGCGACTTGGCCGCCCGGGCGAGCGATTCTTCCATCGCTTCGACCACCAGACCGGGGTCGATCATCTTTTCGCGGGCAACAGCCTCGGCGGTTTGCAGCAACTCAAGTTGGTTGGCAGATGTAATGGCCATTTAGTCGTCTCCCTCAGCGGACCCTTCGGTCTCGATGTCATCGAATTTCGTTTCGTCAATCGCGCCCGTCGCTTTGCGCTGACGCAGCATTTCCTTGATCAGATCGTCGGTCAGCACCAGTTTGGCATCGGTCAGCCAATCGAACTTCAGCCCGATCGTGCCTTCTTCGACATTGATCAACACTTCGTCACCTTCAACACCCGCCAATGCGCCCTTGAAGCGGCGGCGTCCGTCAATCAGATCGGCAGTTTCAATCTTGGCCTCATAGCCCTCGAACATCTCAAAATCCTTGAGGCGGGTCAGCGGGCGGTCAATGCCGGGGCTTGAAACCTCAAGCGTGTATTCATCCAGAATCGGGTCTTCCACGTCAAGCACCGCGCTGATGGCTTGGCTGATCAGCGCCAATTCGTCGAGTTCGATACCGCCATCGGGGCGGTCCACCATCACCTGCAAGGTGGTAGATTTGGCCGACATCAGGCGAACGCGCACCAGTTCAAACCCCATGTCCTCGATCACCGGGGTGATGATCTCGGCCATGCGGCGGTCAATGGCGGCTTTGGCTATCAGGTCGTTGTTCATAGTCTCACTTATCGCTGCTGGGTTTCGAGCAGGCACAAAAAAACGGGCGCGCGGCCCGTGTTCAAGATCGGTGGAGCATCTGGTGTGGACCCTGACGCGCCGCTGTTGAAAGGGGATATACGCCTGGATGTGGGAAACTGCAAGCCCTGTCTCAGGCAAACCACCAGCGTTCAGCCGCGCGCAGGTTATCCAGCGGACGGAGCTGCCCGGTTTTGATCGGCATCGCCACCCGACGGCTTACGGCTTGGGTCATATCCCGCAGTGTTGGCAAAAACGCGATATCCTCAATCCCTGCAAGGACACCGGGGTCGGCCAGATCAGCCGCATCCACCAGTTGTTCAGCCAACGCCTGCGCCCGCACGGCGTCAGACGGAATCGACACAAGGTTGACGGTATCAAACCACCCCGCAGCGCTGCCCTTGTAATGATCCGTCACACGTTCGGCCAAAACCTGCTGGCCGGGGGTGAACCGCCGCAACCGGTACAGCCCGGTGCCGATTCCCGCGTCCGTCGCATAAGCCGGGCGGATCACATGTCGGGGGCCAGACAGAACAAAGGGCAGGTCCAGTGCCGGATCTGCAAACACGATGCGAATCTGGTGCGGGCCGACCACGTCGACCACACCATCCAGCACAAGGGACGCCGCAACATCGTGGGCCGTCATCTGCCGTCCGTCGTGAAACACAGCATCGTCGCGCAGATCAAACAGCCAGACGCGACCATCCACGCTGCCCTGCCAATCTGTCGCCAGTTCGCCGCGCAGGGTTCCGTCGGCGGCGATTTCCGTCAGCGTGTCAAAGATCAGCCCTTGGCGTGCCACCTGCATGAAAAGACCGCTGCCCTGCAGCCAACTGTCGCTGCGCTGCGCCCCGGAAAGCGCCAAGCGCAAACGCCCGCCCGGTTTCGCCATCGACGCCGCAGAAACACCCGTCGCCGCCAGCAAGGCCGCTGCCGCACCTGTGGCAAACAGCGCACGACGATCCATAACTGAGCGCGCGCGCGTCATTGGGCTGCAATCCTGTCCATGGCGCGGACCAGTTCCGCGCTTATCCCCGGTTCTGACAGCGCGTGTCCTGCATTGCGCACCATCTTCAGCTCTGCATTGGGCCAGGCTTGCGCCAGATTGTGGGCGCTGACCGGAGGGCAGATCATGTCATATCGGCCTTGCACAATCACACCGGGGATATGCGCAATGCGCGGAACATGCGCCATGATCTGGCCGTCAAACTCCAGAAAACCCGCATTCGTGAAATAGTGATTCTCAAGCCGGGCAAAGGTCCGCGAATATTCACCCGGCCCGTCATGCGCCCCGCCGGACGAATGGATCGACGCCAGTGCGTTTTCCCACGCGGCCCACGCCTTGCCGTATTTCACTTCGGTCGGCATATCGCCGGAAAACAAACGCTTGTGATAGGCCGCGATCAGATTGTCGCGTTCCTCCAGCGGGATCAGGCTTACGAAACGCGCCCAGACGTCGGGCCAGAATTTGCCCGCCCCGCCGCCATAGAACCATTCAAGTTCCGATTGAGTCATCATGAACACGCCGCGCAACACGATGTTGCGCACCCGGTCCGGATGGGTCTGTGCATAGATCAACGCAAGCGTCGCACCCCAGCTGCCACCAAAAGCGACCCACTGGGCAATGCCAAGGGCCGTGCGAATGCGTTCGATGTCGGCAACCAGATCCCATGTGGTGTTGTTGATCACCGACGCAAACGGTGTCGACCGCCCACAGCCGCGCTGATCAAACAGAATCACATGATACTTGTCAGGATCAAAGTAGCGCCGCATCGACGGGCTGCACCCGCCACCCGGCCCACCATGCAGCACAATGACCGGAATGCCAGCAGGGTTGCCGCACCGTTCGACATACACCGTGTGCCCGTCGCCCATATCCATCATCCGCTGATCGAACGGATCGATCGGCGGATAGAGATAATGCAGTGCGCGCTTTTGGTCCGGGATTTTGTCCATTACAGCCCTATATAGTTCTTGAAACCAGAAGAGCACAGAGAGATCAGAATGCAAGCGCCACAAAGTACTGTTGACCCCGCCGAGATTGAAAAGTTTCAGGCCATGGCCGCCGAATGGTGGGATGAAAACGGCAAGTTCAAGCCGCTTCACATGCTGAATCCCTGTCGGTTGGATTACATCGCGCAGCAGATCGCCGGAGAGTTCAACCGCGACCTGAAAACGAACGCGCCTTTCCGGGGCCTGCGCATTCTGGATATCGGCTGTGGCGGCGGGTTGCTTTCGGAACCGATGGCGCGGTTGGGGGCAGACGTGGTCGGTGCCGATGCGGCAGAGCGGAACATTCCCGTGGCCCAGGTGCATGCCGAGCAATCCGGGCTGACAATCGATTATCGCCACACCACCGCCGAAGCGCTGGCAGAGGCGGGCGAGCAGTTCGACATCGTTCTGAACATGGAAGTCGTCGAACATGTCGCGTCCCCCATCGATTACCTGATCGCCTGCCGAAAGCTGCTGAAACCCGGGGGGTTGCACATCTGTTCGACGCTGAACCGCAACCCCAAGTCATTCATGATGGCGATTGTCGGCGCGGAACACGTGATGCGCTGGTTACCCAAAGGCACGCATGAATGGTCAAAGTTCATCACCCCCGACGAATTGTACGATCTGCTGCGCAACGCAGGGCTGACGCCGGTGGACCGCAAGGGCTTTGTTTTCAACCCGATCACATGGTCATGGCGCTTGTCTGCCCGCGACCTTAGCGTCAATTACGTGACGGCCAGCACCAAGCCGACCTGATCGCGGCGTTAATCTTCGGCATGCCGGCGCAGCGCGCGCAGTGTTTCGAGCGTCGCACGTACCTGATCTTCGCCCAGTTCGTCGGCAACGTTGTGGATCAGGGGCGTGATGGATTTGATCGCATCGTCGCGCGCCTGCCGCCCGGCCGGACTGATCGCGACCATCTTGCGGCGCGCATCGTCCCAGTCGGGGCGGATGTGAACATACCCGGCCCAAACCAGCTTGGTCAGCGTGTTGGTCATCGCCCCACGTGTCACGTTGAATGTCTCGGCCAGTTGCGCGGGCGTCTTTTCGCCGTCGTGCCACGCAAGATTGTTCAGGACCGAAAAATGCGAAATCTCCATTCCCTTGGGCAGTACCCGCGTCAGACGGTTTCGCATGCGCTGATCTGCGGACAAAAGCTCGCTGATTAGCGTAATTGCCAGAGAATTGCGGTTTTCGGTCATGGCTTGCCCATCATGGTGCCCGGAACGTGCGGCGATTGGCCAGACTGGGCACCCGGCGGCGCGCCTCGGCAAGTTGTGCCAAATCCAGATCGAACAGATAGGCACCGGGGGCATCGCCCGCATCCAGAATCACGTCGCCCCAAGGGGCGACGGCAAGGGAATGGCCATAGGTGAGCCGCGTCTTGTTGGTATCGCTGGCATGTTCGCCGGTCTGCGCCGGGGCCAAGACGAAACAGCCCGTTTCAATTGCGCGGGCCCGCAGCAGGGTATGCCAATGCGCGGCACCGGTGACAGGGGAAAACGCGGCAGGCACCGTCAGAATATCGGCACCCGCCAACGCCAGCGCCTGATAGAGATGCGGAAACCGCATGTCATAACAGATCGTCATCCCGATTTTGCCAAACGGGGTGTCCGCCAGAACGGCCTGTTCGCCGGGGCGGTATCCCGCTGATTCGCGGAAGGTTTCTGTCTGATCAATCGCGACATCGAACATATGGATCTTGTCATAACGCGCGACGATCTGGCCGTCGGGTCCGATCATGAACGACCGGTTCGCAAACCGCCCGTCCGCGTCGCCCGTTTTCAGCCCCAGCGATCCGATCAACAACCATATTCCGGTGTCCCGCACCACATCGCGCAGGGCGGCTAGGGTGATATCGTCGGCCTCGGACTGCAGCACGCGGCGCTGGTGGGCACGGCTGGTGGAGACGCAATTCGTCACCTCGGGCGTCAGCACGAAACTCGCCCCCTGTTCGGCCGCATCGCGCACCAGCGCCACTGTCCCTGCAAGGTTGCGGGCCGGTGTGTCTGTTGCATTCAGCTGAACAAAGGCGGCTTTCATCAGGCGGCCAGCAACTTGTCCAGCTTGCCCGCTCGCTCAAGCGCGTAAAGGTCATCGCACCCGCCGACATGGGCATCGCCGATGAAAATCTGCGGCACCGTGCGACCACCATTGGCGCGTTGCACCATTTCGGCCTTGCGCTCGGGGTGGGCAAGCACATCCACTTCGGCAAAGCTGATGCCTTTTTCATTCAGCAGACGTTTGGCCGCATGGCAAAAACCGCATAGCGGCGAGGTGTAAATTTCGACGGATTTCATGTCGATGTCCTTTTCAACAATCGTGTTGAACAAGACTTAAGTGTCTTTCGCTACTCTTGCCAGTGTTACGACACGTATCTCGCCCGCACCGGCGTCGAGACAGGCCTGCGTTGCGCAAGAAAGTGTCGCGCCCGATGTCATCACATCGTCCACCAAAAGAATGGGCCGCCCCCTCAGCAGTTCCGTCCGACGGGGATGCACCGCCATTGCGCCCTGCACGGCGGTGTATCTTTCGGTGCGGGTCTTGCCATCCAGAACCTGTGTCCGGCGGGTGCGCTGCAGCAGATCAGGGCACCATGCACACCCAAGTTCGCCAGCCAATGCTTTGCCCAGCAATGCCGATTGGTTGAATTTGCGTTTGATCATGCGCGACCAGTGCAAGGGCACCGGCGCGATCAGCGTGTTGCCTTGCAGGTAGCGGCCGATCGCCTGTGCCATCCAGAGGGCGGCAGGCGCTGCAATTTCCTGCCGATCCCCGTGTTTGAAGGCCAAGACGATCTTGCGCCCCATATCGCGGTACAAAAGCGCCGACCGTCCTTGCACCCAAGGCGGCGGATCGCGCAAACAAGCGTCACAATGCGCAACCTCGCCGTGCCGCCCGCCCGGCAGGGGCACACCGCAACTGTCGCACACGGTCCCGCCGATAAACGCCGTCTCGCGCCAACAGGGGCCGCACAGTCCTGCGTTTCCCTCGACCACTTGCCGACAGGTCAGACAAGTTGGCGGATAAATCAGGTTCAAGGCCGTTTCTAACCCGTGCAGCATCGCCTATTGTCCCCCTATGACCGCACAAAACATCCTGACTGACCCGTCCGCCCTGACCCGTAATCGCACGCGTGCCAGCAACGATGGGCTGTTTCTGCACCGCGCGGCGCTGGATGAAATTGATGATCGTCTTGCATTGGTTAACAGGACGTTTACCAAGCCGGCCATCGTGACGGGTTTTCCGGGAATTTGGGGCACACTGCGGCCTGGTGCAGTTACGGCCGCAGACACCGATACACTGCAGCTTGATGAACGCGCGCACGATCTGGTGATCCACGGGCTTTCCTTGCATTGGGCGAATGATCTGGTCGGGCAGATCATCCAGTGTCGCCGCGCGCTTGAAAAAGATGGGTTGTTCCTGTCGGTCAGCTTTGGCGGGCAAACGCTGCACGAACTGCGCGCCTGTCTTGCCCAGGCCGAAGTGGCCGTCACCGGCGGCCTGTCGCCACGCATTGCCCCTATGGCCGAACTACGCGACATCGGCGGGCTGTTGCAACGCGCCGGGCTTGCCCTGCCCGTTGCGGATTCGGTGACGCTGAAGACCGAATACCGCGATGTCTGGCACTTGATGCGCGATCTGCGCGCCATGGGGGAAACCAACGCGATGATGTCCCGCCTGCGCAAACCGACCCGCCGTGCCGTCTTCGATGCCGCTGCCGATCTGTACCACGCACATTACGGTACAGACACCGGTCGGATCACTGCCACCTTCGAATTGATCTTTCTGGCTGGATGGGCCCCCGCAGACAGCCAACCAAAACCCCTGCGTCCGGGGTCTGCGCGCCAACGGCTTGCCGATGCGCTGTCCACCGACGAAACGCCCCTGAACGATTGACGCGAGAGGCAAACCGTTTATCTCAACGCGGAACCCGTTGAAAAGGAATGCCAGATGACGTCGATGCGCCCCGCCCATACACAGCCGGACCATCCGAAAATCCCGACCCCCAAAGTGGGCATTCTGTTGGCAAACCTCGGCACACCGGACAACTACGACTATTGGTCGATGCGCCGTTATCTGGGCGAATTCCTGTCAGACCGACGCGTCATCGATTACAGCCCATGGCTGTGGCAACCGCTGTTGCAACTGATCATTCTGACCAAAAGGCCCTTCACCAGCGGTGCCGCATATAAATCGATCTGGAACGAAGAGGCAGGCGAAAGCCCGCTGATGACCATCACCAAAGCCCAGACCGCCAAGATCAAAGAGACGATGCAGGCGCGCTATGGTGACGCAGTCATGGTCGATTTCTGCATGCGCTATGGCAACCCATCGACCAAATCCAAGGTTGCGGCGATGACCGCCGCGGGGTGTCAGAAGATCTTGTTCTTCCCGCTGTATCCGCATTATGCCGGTGCTACATCCGCCACCGCCAATGACGCGTTTTTCGCGGCTTTGGGCAAGGAGAAGTGGCAACCGTCGGCGCGCACCGTCCAGCCCTATTTTGACCGGCCAGACTATATTGATGCATTGGCTACATCGATCGAGCGGTCCTATGCCTTGATGGAAACGAAGCCGGACATCCTGCTGTGTTCCTATCACGGTGTGCCAAAGCGGTACCTGATGGAAGGTGATCCCTATCATTGCCAGTGCCAGAAAACGACGCGCTTGTTGAAGGAACGGCTGGGCTGGAATGACACCCAGATCATGACGACCTTCCAGTCGAAATTCGGTCCCGAGGAATGGCTGCAACCCTATACCGTGGAAGAAGTCGCGCGACAGGCCAAGGCGGGCAACAAAAAGATCGCCGTCTGCGCCCCGGCCTTTTCAGCCGACTGCATCGAAACGCTGGAAGAGATCAACGAAGAGATCAAGGAAAGCTTTGAACACGCAGGCGGCGAAGTGTTTCACTATATCCCGTGCTTGAATGACGAACCTGCCCACATCAAAGCACTGTCCACAATTATAGAGGAAAACCTGCAAGGTTGGATCGACTAGGCCGCATTCAGCTGGACACCCATAATAACCAAAAAAAGGCACCTGCAAAACAGGTGCCTTTTTCTTAATCGGTGCCAATTTATCTGAACAAAAGACACAAAAAAGGCGGTGCAAAACACCGCCTTTTCTTTGGAATACTGCGACTAGATTAGTCAGCAGCAACAGCAGCAGCAACGATAACCAGCAGCAGCAACGGAATCAGAATACCTGAGGAAGAGCTCGTGGACTCTTCAACGATTACAGGTGCTTCGATGATTGGATCTGCCAGCGAGCCAGCAAATGCATTCGATGCGGCAGCTGTCAGTGCAGCGGCGAGAACTAGTTTCTTCATATCATAACCTCCAGAAAAGGCGTGCCTCACTAAATGATAGCACGCGCCCAAGACTTACCTCGTGAAACTTTCTAAACAACATCGGCGCGGGATTGCAAACCCGGATTCAGCGTTCCAGCATCACAAACGACAAAATGTCGTCAAATAAGCAACACTTGGGTACCGACGTTGGCCATACTGAAAAGTTCAGCGATATGTTCGTTGTACAGACCGATGCAGCCATTCGACGAACGGCGGCCAATCTTGCGCGTATCGTGCGTGCCGTGGATCCGGTAATACGTCCAGCTGAGGTACAGCGCATGCGTGCCCAAGGGGTTGTCGGGGCCCGCTTCGATAACGGCTGGCCATTCCGGGTTCCGCTCAAGCATTGACGGGGTCGGCCGCCACGTCGGGCCAACAACCTTCTGCACAACGCTGGTACGACCGCGGCGGGTCAATTCATCGGTCAGCGGAACACTGGAAGGGTACAGCTTATAGATAGACTGATCTTCGGACCAGTAATGCACCGCGCGGCTATCGATATCGACAAGGATCGCGCCATTTCGGGTGTTGGTGAAATAAGGCTGCCAATCCAGCGTGCGGAAGCTCGAGATGTTGCGGCGCACGGTTTCGGTCACGTCCCGCTCTGTCTCAGTGGTGGCGGCGCTGTTGACGCTGCTTTGCGCAAGCGCAGGCGAAGCTAACAAAGCCGCACCGCCGGCAAGAAAGGCCCGACGGGAAGACTGGTTAAATTTCTTGTCAGACATGCGTGTGTCTCCTGAAAATAGGTAAAGTCTTGATCTATGCGTATATATGGCCCGAAAGTCGCAGTATCAAATCAAACCAACGTCAACAGGCGCAGTCACGCCGATGTGCGTTTGATCTGCAACGCCGCACGGGGTAAGGCTGCGCAAACCTAAACCTGTGAGGCTGCCCTATGATCCGTGTTTTTTCTGTCCTGATTGCTTTATCGGTCGCGTTGGCCGCCTGTGCGCCTGCCACGTCGACCATCGGCACCGATGGGCGCGTCTTGCCCAAAGTGTACCGCATCGCACGCGGTGACGCTGGCAAGCTTCAATTCCGCATGCTTGATTCGGTCAATGCGCTGCGGGGTGCCTCCGGATTGCCTCAGGTGCAACTTGACTCCAAGTTGAACGCTGCTGCAGCCACTCACGCCCGCGACATGTCGGTGCAGAACCGCCCATGGCACTTTGGGTCTGACGGGTCATCGCCTGTGGACCGTATCCAGCGGGTTGGCTATGCGGGCGAACTGGTGGGCGAAGTCATTTCAGAAACCTACGAGACGGAACTCGAAACGCTGGGCGCATGGATGGATCAACCGGACACGCGCCGAATCATCATGGCATCCGACGCCCGCAACATGGGCTTTTCGTGGTATCAGGAAAACAACGGCAAGATCTGGTGGACGATGGTGTTTGGCAAGTGACCGCTCAGGTCACGTGACCCCACTCCATCAAGAGCGAACTAGGGATTGAGGGCGATCGGGGTGCCATCGCCAACCATCGCATAGACATCCTCCATGTCTTCGTTCGTCACCGAGATACATCCCCACGTCCAGTCCTTGCTGTTCTTGTGCTTGGGCGTTTTCTGGCCATGGATAAAGATATCGCCGCCTGGCTTCTTGCCCAGCTCGACCGCACGCGCCAGATCTTCCTGGTTCGGATAAGAGATCCCCAGTGACAGGTGGAATTTGCTGTTGGGATTGCGTCGGTCAATCCAGTACACACCTTCCGGCGTGCGCCCGTCACCTTCATAGATCTTGTGACCCAAGGGGGCGAACCCCAGCTTAATATCGTAGGCTTCAAGCACCTTGTCCTGGTGCATCAGATACATCCGGCGGTCGCCCTTGTTCACCACCACATAAGTGACCTGTGGACCGCTGTACCTCTTGAACTTGCTATCACCACCGCATGCGCCCAGCGCCACTAGGGCGGTACCACCCAAAATCAGGTTCCTGCGTTTCATCTAACTGTGCCTCGTTTCAACATGGCCTTTCCGGCCCTTATTCGCCTTCCGTAGCATGTCGTAAAAAATTTGGTCAGTCAAAAACCCGTTACCCCAATGAATTTTCGCAGTCTGTTTCCCAATGGCTTATCTGCCACCCAGCGTCAGAGGTTTGGGTGCAGATTTTTCGGATATGGTGAATTGCGCCGCCAATTCGACATGCGATGACCAGCGGAACTGATCCACGACCTGGACCCAATTCAACCGGTATCCCGCCGCAATCAATACCGCGGCGTCGCGCGCAAAGGTGACAGGGTTACACGAAACGTACGCGACAATCGGCGGCTTTGCTTTGGTGATTTCACCTATTTGCGCTTCGGCCCCTGCGCGCGGCGGGTCCAGCACGACGGCATCCACTTTGGCCATTTCGTCGGGCAGCAACGGACGGCGATACAGATCGCGCGCCTCGACCGTGACGGGTTTTAGCCCTGTCGCCATGCGCCACCCCTGATCCAACGCCTTAGTCATCGCAGCGTCGCCTTCAACGGCATGCACCTCGGCGGTTTCGGCCAAAGGCAGGCTAAATGTGCCACACCCGGCAAACAAGTCGATCACATGGCGCGCGTTGCCCACGGCCTCGCGAATGGCGCTGACCAGGGACGCTTCGCCATGTGGGGTGGCTTGCAGGAATGCACCGGGCGGCGGCGTAACCTTTGCCACACCGAAACGCTGGACCGGGGGCGTGCGCATCGCGATTACCTCGCCCTCCCATGTCAGGCGGGCAAGTCCAAGACTGTCGCACAAATGCGCCAGTTCTTGTCGCAACGGGCCATCAAGCGACTTGCCGTTTTGCACCGAAATATCAAGCCCGGCACGCGACGTGGTCACAGTGACCGCCAGCGATGCCTTGCGGCTGGTGCCAATAACCGCCAGCTTTTCTGCGATTGGCAAGGCCGCCATCACCGCCGGATCTAGCAACTGACACCCCGGAATCTCGATCACAACGTCTGACCCGCGCCCATGAAAGCCGGCCATCGCGCCTTTTTTGGTGCGCTTCGCAGCAAATGTCGCGCGCCGCCGCGATTGCGCGGGCGATGTCTGGATCGGCTTGAAGACAGTCTCTATCCCGTGGGCATCCAGCGCTGCTTTGACGATACCCAGCTTGAATTCAGCAACAAAGTCGTCCGATGCATGCTGAAGCTGGCATCCGCCGCACGCTTTGAAATGGCGGCACGGAGCGGCCACCCGGTTTTCCGACGGGGTCACAATCCGCACATCCGTCAGGGTCTGGCCCTGCGGCGTGCCACTCACCACCTCGCCCGGCAGGGTCATCGGCACGAAAAGCGGGCCATCGGCAATGCCGTCGCCCAGATGGCCAAGTCGTTGGATTACATATTCTGTCATGCACCGCGCATAGCCTGAAGGGACGCGCAGCAAAAGCCCCTATTCTGCGGCCTTGATGTTCAGGAACCCGCCCGATTGGCGCTGCCAATACCGCGCGTAAAGGCCGTTCTTGGCAAGCAGGGCCTCATGCGTTCCGATTTCAACGATCCGGCCGGCATCCATCACGGCGATCCTGTCCATCTCGGTCAGCGTGGACAGCCGGTGTGCGATGGCCAGCACGGTCTTGCCTTGCATCACTCGCGTCAGCGCATGCTGGATCGACGCCTCGACCTCGCTGTCCAGTGCACTTGTGGCCTCGTCGAGAATCAGGATCGGCGCGTCTTTCAGAATGGCGCGGGCCAAGGCGATGCGTTGGCGTTGCCCACCGGATAATTTGACCCCGCGTTCACCCAGATGCGCGGCATAACCCTTGCGACCCTTGTGATCTTGCATGTTTTCGATGAACTCATGCGCCTCGGCCTTCAGCGCTGCGGCGACGATTTCCTCTTCGGTCGCATCAGGTTTACCATATCGGATATTGTCAAAGGCCGACCGGTTGAACATTGCGGTTTCCTGCGTCACCATTCCGATCTGTCGGCGCAGACTTTCCTGAGTAACCGCCGCAATATCTTGGCCATCGATCAGAATTCGGCCCTTTTCTAAGGAATAGAGCCGCAATAGCAGCGAAACGAGACTGGATTTCCCGGCCCCTGACGCACCGACTATGCCCAATTTTTCGCCTGGCTTGATCGTAAGTGCCAGATGCTCGACCCCCCCTTCACCCCGACCATAGGTAAATTGCACATCGTCCAGCGTGATCGCCCCGTCGCGCACCACCAGATCCTGCGCGCCCGGCACATCACGCAATTGCTGGCGCGGCGTCAATGTGCGCATGCCGTCCTCGACCTCGCCCATATTCGCATAAAGCCCCATCAGCGTGAAACTGACCCAACCGGTCATCTGCGCCAACCGCAAGGAGACAGCACCCGTCGCGGCGATATCACCTGCGGTGACCAACCCCAGCGACCAGTACCAAAGCGCGCCACCGACCAGCAGCACCGGCAACAGCCCCGCAATCGTCATCAGCCAGAACCGGAATGAGACACTAACCCGGCCAAAATCAAGACTGGTGTCCAGAAACTTGTGCATCGCGCCCAAGGCCGCGCGGTCTTCGAAATCAGCATGGGCAAACAGTTTGACAGTCTTGATATTGGTGATCGTATCGACGACCTGCCCGGTCACCATCGCCCGCGCCCCTGCCCGCGCCTGCGAAAACTTGCGCACGCGCGGCATGTAGTGGCGGATCAGGAAAACATAGCCGACCATCCACAGGACCAGACCAAGGGCAATTCGCCAATCCACCGTACCCAGCAGCAGCACCGCCCCGACAAAAGACGCAACTGCGAACAAAACCGTATGAATCATTTCGACCACGACATCGGTCAGCGCGCGGCTGGTCTGCATTTCCTTTTGTGAAATCCGACCCGCGAAATCGTTGTCAAAAAATGTCACTGCCTGCCCAAGGGTGTACCGGTGCAACCGCGACAGGGCGATGTTGAAAACGTTGGGCCCGACCACCATCGATTGCATATAGGAACTGCCGCCAAAGACCAACGGACGCAGGATCATGAAAAACGCCAGCGATCCCAACAATACACTTGACTGATCCGAGAATACCGACGCGGCATCCGTTGCAAGGGCGGCGTCGATGACCCAACCCAGAATCAGCGCCGCCAGCACCTCGACCACGCCTGCGGCGATGGACAACAGTGCAGCAATCCATAGGGCCACGCCGCACCCTTTCAGCGCCCAGCGGAAGAACGGCAGCAAGGTTTGCGGTGGATCACCGTCAGCCGGTTCAAAGGGGTCAATCAAATTGGACAGTCTCACGTCTGGTCATCTTCCGTCTTCAGGAACCCGCCAGATTGCCGGCTCCAGAAATCAGCATATAGCCCGCCTTTCGCCAAAAGCATGTCGTGGGTGCCCTCCTCGACAATCTGGCCTTGATCCATCACCAAGATCCGGTCCATCGCGGCGATAGTGGACAGGCGATGCGCGATGGCGATCACGGTTTTACCTTCCATCATACCATAAAGCGTCTCTTGAATCGCCGCTTCCACCTCACTGTCCAACGCGCTTGTCGCCTCGTCCAACAGAAGGATGGGTGCGTTTTTCAGAATGACGCGGGCCAATGCAATCCGTTGACGCTGTCCGCCCGACAACTTTACGCCCCGCTCGCCGACCTGCGCGTCATAACCGGATCGACCATCCGGGTCGGCCAGGTCGGTGATGAACTCGTGGGCTTGGGCCTGTTGCGCGGCGGCAATCACCTCTGCCTCTGTCGCATCGGGCCGCCCATACAAAATGTTCTCGCGGATTGATCGGTGCAAAAGTGCGCTGTCTTGCTGCACCATGCCGATGCTCTGGCGCAGACTGTCCTGCCGAAGGGCGGTGATATCTTGACCATCAATCAAAATACGCCCGCCTTCGGGGTCGTAAAATCGCAAAAGCAGCTTAACCAGTGTCGATTTACCGGCCCCCGACCGCCCGATCAGCCCCACTTTTTCGCCGGGCTTTACGGTCAGGCTGACGCGGTTCAATCCACCGGACCCGCGCCCATAGTGGTGCGTCAACGCCTGCACCTCAATCCGGCCATCGGTCAGCTTCAGCGGCTTTGCATCCGTCCCGTCAACCAGCGTTATCGGCTGCGCGATGGTTTCCAACCCCTCAGCCACGACGCCAAGTTGTTGAAAGAACGTGGACAGCGACCACATGATCCACGCGGTCATCGAATTAAGGCGCAGCGTCAACGCCGTCGCCGCCGTCACGGCCCCCACGGTGGTATGACCCGCAGACCACAAAAAGAACGCCCAGCCGACAACGCTGACAATCAGAAAACCGTTCAAAACCACCAGACACACATCCATCGTGGTGAAAATGCGCATTTCTTTCTGGAATGTCCGGCGCGCTTTCTCGATTGCCGATTTCGCGTATTCTACTTCGCTGTCGTGATGGGCGAACATCTTGACCGAGTGGATGTTGGTATAGCTGTCAACAACCCGCCCCGTCACCAGCGACCGCGCATCCGAAGACGCCTTGGACGCGACGCCGACCCGTCTGACCGTCCAGGTTGTCAGCATCAGATATAGGGCGAACCACAACAGCAACGGGACAAGCAGTTGCCAATCCGAGGTGGTCAACAAGATCGCGGCCCCGATCAGATAGGCAAGCGAATACGAAATCGCGTCAAACACCTGAAACACGACCTCGCCGGCGGCGGGGGGCGTTTGCATGATCCGGTTGGCAATGCGACCGGCGAAATCATCTTCGAACCAGCCTACAGATTGTCGCAACACCTGCCGATGCGCACGCCATCGAAACAAAGTGCCGTAATTCGGCAAAATCGCGTTGTTCACCAACATCACATCCAGACCCTGCACCAGCGGCCGCACGATCATGATGAACAGCGCCACAAGGATAAATTCGGTGCCGTGGTTTTCCCATATGTCCGTCGGTGATCCGGTCAGCAAATCAACCAGGCGCCCCATGTAATAGATCAAGCCAATCTCGATCGAGGCCACGACCACCGACATGACCCCGGTCACCACGAAAACCTTCCGAAACGGCTGGCTGTAATCCCGGAAAAACGGCCAAAGCCGCGTCGGGGGCCTGTCTTGTTCAGGGTAATCGACATAGGGGTCGACCAGATTTTCGAAAAAACGGAACATGGCGAGCCTATAGGGGGGTGCGGGGGTGCCCTTTCTTTATACAGACCGGGGTGGTCCAATAGCCACCCGCCCGTCGATCACCGTGACGTTTTCAACAGTGTTTCGCGGTCAATGGTGAAATCCGATGCAATCCAAATCGCCTTGAGCTGGTCCAGCCGCGCACCTAACGCGGGCCCGCTGAGCGCAGGCATCAGGTCAGCGGCCTTGATCGGAAAGACGGCTTGGCGCGCTGCATGAATCGTCTCTACCGCGTCGGGATCGGGGGGGGTTTCGGAGATGCAGGCGCGCAGCAACAAAGCACCCGTGGCGATATCCGTGCCTTCTCGATAGGCGATCTCGGACAGGCTTTGCCCGCCGAAAGCTGCGGCGCGAAGTTGATCCAGCGCCCTTGCATCCGCCTTGCTAAGGCGTAACCGGGTCGCGACGTCGTCGCCCCCCAACGCGGCAAGACGCCAGCGCCAATCCGGCGCAACACCCAAACCCGTCTCAAAGTGAACAATCATCGGCAACCAGCGATCATCTGCACCCGGCAAGACGACGCCCAATACACCCGTTTGACGCATCGCCGCGAGGGCCGGTGCGGGGTCTGGCGCGGCCAGTAGCTTGTGCATCTCAGCGCCAACACGTTCCGCCGAAAGTGCCTCTAACCCGTCAATATTGGCAGCGATTGCAGACAACGCATCGGAATCGAACCCGGTGACAGGGTCGGCATACCAGGCGCAAAACCGGAAATAGCGCAGGATGCGCAAATAATCCTCGCGGATGCGCGCATGGGCGTCCTCGATAAAGCGTACATGGCGGGCGCGCAGATCCGGCAACCCTTCCAGCGGATCGATCACACGACCATCAGGATCGGCATAAAGCGCGTTTATGGTGAAATCGCGGCGCAGGGCATCGTCATGGATGTTGTCGGAAAACGCCACGACCGCACGCCGCCCATCCGTTTCCACATCGCGCCGAAAGGTTGTCACCTCGAACCCTTTGCCGCCACTGACAACGGTGACGGTCCCGTGCTCGACCCCCGTCGGTATAGCCTTGAGCCCAGCGCGCTTGGCAAGAACCATCACCCGCTCAGGCAGCGCATCCGTAGCCATATCCACATCACTATCGGGCAGGCCAAGCAGCGCATTTCGCACACATCCCCCTACAAAATACAGCGCATGGCCGCCGGCCTGCAGGGCGTTGCTTACGGCTTGGGCATCCGCGTCGGCAAGCCAACTGGTGCTCGCGGGAAGGGTCAGATCATACGTTCGGTCCATGCCCGCAGCATACGCGCGGTTGCACCCCAGATGTAATAGGGTCCATAGGGAACAACGTAATAATGACGCAGATTTCCCCGCCACCTGCGCGATTGCACCAGATAATTGTCGAGGTTCAACACATGCGACAGAGGCACGGTAAACACCTCGGCGACTTCGCCGGGTTCCGGAACGGGTGTAAATGTGTCTCTGACAAAGGCAATTACCGGCGTAACCTGAAAACTAGTCACGGTTTCATGCGCCGGAAGAGTACCCAACACTTCAACCAGCTCCGATGGCAGTCCGATCTCTTCATGGGCTTCGCGCAGCGCGGCAGCAATAACATCTGCATCACCATCATCCTGTTTACCACCCGGAAAGGCGATCTGGCCCGGATGATGCTTTAGCGCCGATGACCGCTTGGTCAGAATCAGTTCAAGTTGTCCGTTCTTTTCAATGATGGGGGCCAGTACACCGGCCGGCCGCAATTTCCTGTCCGCAGGCAAGGCGATATCCTTGTTGAGATCGAAATCAGACGACGCGACGCCGGTTTGCGCCAGCGCCGTCCGAAATCGGATCAAATCATCAAGAACCACTTGCAGTTTCTGCCTCGAACCCGACCGACTTGGGGTCCAGATCATAATGCGCACCGCAGAACTGACAATCCGCTGTCACCCGGCCCTCGTCTGTCGTCATCTTCTGGATGTCCTTGGCCGAATAGATCGACAGGCTTTGCCGAACACGATCTTCCGAACAGCTGCACCCAAAGCGGACTGCCTGCGTGTCAAAAACGCGTGGGCTTTCCTGATGAAACAGGCGGGTCAGCAGGTCGGTCGGCGAAAGGCTAGGGCCGATCAACTCAAGTTCATCGACGGTATCCAGGAACACATTCGCGCGCCGCCAGTTTTCACCTTCTTCGCCATCCACCAGATCGTCTGCGCGCAGAATTTCGCCATTGCCCTCGCCCGAGGCAGCAAAAGGCGACGCTTTGGGCATGTGCTGCAACATCACACCGCCCGCGCGCCAATGCTCAACCTCATCCGGGGTCGACGATTTGCCAAAGCTCAGTTGGAACCGCGTCGGCAATTGTTCGGATTGCGCGAAATACGATTCGGCACAGGACGACAAAGACGTGTCGGTCAGCGGCGTGATCCCCTGATAGGGTGTCATCCCCTGGCCTTGGTCGATCATGACCGCGAAGTAGCCTTCGCCAACCTGATCAAATGCGGGCGCATCCGTAATGCGGTCCGCATCATAGCTTGCGTAGGCACGGATGCGCGCCGGCTCACCCTCTTCTGTAGGTCCATAGTAATCAGTGGCGATCATCCGCACAGGACCGTTCGACTGCACCTGCAATTGCAGCTTCCAGCGCAGTTTGATGGTCTGCCCGATCAGCGCGGTCAACACGGCCATCTCGGCGACCAATGCCTCGACTTTCTCGGGATAGTCGTGCTGGCGCAAGATCCCTTCAAGCACGCCATCCAACCGGGCAACACGGCCACGTATGTCAGAAGCATCAAGTTGAAAGGGCAGAACGGTGTCGTCCCACGCGATTTTGGTTCCTTGGGTCATTAGACTTTCCTTACCGGCAGACGGTTGGCATACCGCGTCTATATAAGGGCAACAAGCCGCGCGAAAAGGGGTCACGCATGATGAGACGGATCGGGCAACCGCCATTGACGGACAAAAACTATACGCTGCGGCCCGGTGCTTATGCAATTTTACCGCTAAAGGGGCGGTTTTTGATGACCGCGCAAATGACCCCCAGAGTGGATGTACAACTGCCGGGAGGCGGGATCGATCCGGGGGAATCACCGCTTCAAGCCCTTTACCGCGAAGTGCTGGAGGAAATCGGCTGGACGATCGCGCGCCCGCGCAGGCTTGGGGCATTTCGGCGGTTCGTGTTCATGCCTGAATATGACCTTTGGGCCGAAAAGCTGTGCCAGATCTACGTCGCCCACCCCGTTCGGCAGATTGCCGACCCGACCGAGCCGGATCACGTCACCGTTGTCCTGTCCTCGCAAGAGGCGCTTGCGACCCTCGGGAACGACGGGGACCGTATGTTTCTTGAAGGGTATCTATCCTAGCGACCCTTGAATTCAAACAAAATGCCGGAAACGTCATCGGGAAAATCGACATCTCCGGCGAAATCAGAAAGCTCCCACAACAGCGCCTCAAGCAAGGGGGGGCCTGTGACATCGCACAATCTATTTAGCATGTCGGTCAAACCTTCCTCGTTCAACATCTGACCAGCAGGGTCAGGGCATTCGGTCACCCCGTCAGACAGTATCAGCAGACGGTCGCCCGGATCCAGTTGCAGCGTGAATTGCTCGTATGCGACGCGCGCAATCAAACCGACGGGAAAGCCGCCCAGGCCAATCTGTTCGATCCGGCCATCCTGGCGTTGCACCACCGGATGCGGATGACCCGCCTGCGATATCACCACACGCCCCGTTTCCAGATCCACCTCGGCCAGCAAAAGGGTGAAATAATGCTCCGTCTGCATTTCGGACAGGACCAGATCGTTCAGCGCCGAAATCACCTCGTGGGGGGGGCGCATTGCATAGCTGCCATCGGGTTGCCGGATCAGCGCCACATTCTGGTCCGGCGCAGCCGCGGAAAGATAACCCGCCAGCCGCGCGGTCATCAGGGCCGAACTGACGCCGTGCCCTGAAACGTCGATGCCAAACAGCCCCAGTTTGGTGTCGTTGACTACGAAAAATCCAACCAGATCGCCACCCACATGCCCGCTGGACCGCAGCATAAGCGACAGGGTGCCCGTTGCAAATTCGCGGGTGCGGTCGCGCAGCAGCGATTGCTGCAGCTTCTTCGCCTCTAGCAGATCCTTGTCGAGCGAGTCATACACGCGCTGCAATTCGTTCAGCGTGTCGGTGATGATGCGGTTCTTTTCCGTCAGTTCCCGCTGCATCTGCAAAATACGTTCCCCGGCGGCGATGCGTGCGCGCAGTTCATTAACATCGACCGGTTTGCTCAGAAAATCATCGGCCCCGCTATCAAGACCCTTCGCCACCTCGGCCTTTTCGCTTTTTGAGGTAAGTAGGATGAAATACCCGTAGCTGCCCTCTGACAGATCGCGAAAAGCACGGCAAAATTGCAAACCATTCATGCCGGGCATCATCCAGTCGCTGATGACCAGATCGGGAAGGCGTGACTTGCATTTCTCGATCGCCTCGCCCCCAGAGGCGGCTTCGATGACTTCAAACCCCCACCGGTTCAGCGACGACGCCAGGATACGGCGTTGCAGTTTGCTGTCATCAACGACCATCACCAACTGCATCGCCCCCGTGCGCTGAACAGCGTCAACCGGATCAGGCACAAAACGCGAAGGCAGCATCAGGAAATATCAATCTGTTGGATCATGCTACCGCCTTAACCGCCTGATCTTTAACAGCCGGTGAAGCCTAAAATTAAGCGAACATCGCCTTCTCGCGCCACCTGAAGTTAAGGGTTGGCCGGTAGGAAGGGCCTTGAAAGGAAACGCACAATGATCGACTGGGAACAGGTAAGAATACTTCGGGACGAAGTTGGAATGAGCAATTTTGATGAAATCATCGCCCTTTTCATCGAAGAGGTGGAAGATGTCATTTCCCGTCTGCGCACCGCGCCAAACCCCGAAACGCTGGGCGATGACCTGCATTTCCTAAAGGGCAGCGCGATGAACTTGGGGTTCGATGCTTTTTCAAATGCCTGCCAGCAAGGCGAACGCGTGTCAGCCAAAGGTGATTCGACGCATGTTGATCTGGCATCGATCTTAACCAGCTATGACATCTCGAAATCAAAATTCATGGCAGAATTGCCGACCGTTTTGGCCAACTGAGGCTACAGCACAAACTGCGCAAGCGTCTCATCATTCGTGATGTCTGTATAGGTGAACCCGGCATCGTTCAGCTGGGTCAGGAAAGGGCCAAAGTTTTCGGGGCTTCGGGTTTCGATACCGATCAACACCGATCCGAAATTTCGCGCTGATTTCTTGAGGTATTCAAACCGGCAGATATCATCATCTGGACCCAGAAGATTCAGAAACTCCTTCAGTGCACCGGGGCGCTGCGGCATCCGCAAAATGAAGTACTTTTTTATTCCGGAATACCGCTGTGCGCGTTCTTTCACCTCGGGCAAGCGTTCAAAATCGAAATTCCCGCCGGACGCCACGCAGACCACGGTCTTGCCTCTGATCTGGTCCGCGACTTCGCTCAGTGCCTCAATCGACAACGCGCCCGCAGGTTCTAGAACGATGCCTTCGACATTCAGCATCTCGATGATCGTCACGCAAATCCGATCCTCAGAAAGGACAATGACGTCTCGCGGATCAACGTTCTTGAGCCGGGAAAAATTGCGCTGGCCTATCTTGGCGACCGCGGCACCGTCCACAAAGCTGTTGATTGGTGAAATATCCACCGGCGCACCATCGGTCAGCGCGCGGGCAAGGCTGGGCGCGCCTTTAGGCTCTACAAAGGTATAAGCGCAGCGTTTCCCAAAATAGCTGTAGATCCCAGACGAGAGCCCGCCGCCACCTACGGGCAAGATGATGTGATCAGGAGCGCGGCCCAATTGTTCTTCAATCTCGACCGCGACCGATGCCTGGCCTTCGATTACGTCGTCATCATCGAACGGCGACAGGAAATGGGCACTCTCTTCCACGCAAAACGCCTGAGCCGCCGAAAGCGTCTTATCGAAATAGTCGCCGACCAGCCGAACCTCGACTTGCGACCCGCCAAACATCTTGGTCTTTTGAATTTTCTGCTGCGGCGTTGTTACCGGCATGAAAATCACACCATGCACGCCGAAATGGCTGCACATGAACGCCACGCCCTGCGCGTGATTGCCCGCACTGGCGCAAACAAATACCGACTGCGACGGGATCACCTTGCGCATCGCGTTGAACGCACCGCGCAATTTGTACGACCGTACCGGGCTCAGGTCTTCGCGCTTCAGCCAGATGTCGGCACCAAACCGTTCTGACAGGTGTTCGTTGCGCATCAGCGGGGTTTCGGGAAACACCGCGCGCATGGCCTTGGTCGCGGCGCGCGCCAAATTTTGAAAGCTGTCAGTCATGAAAGGGGCCTTTTTAACGAATGCCCATGGATAGGGTGCGCGCGCCTGTCGGTCAACGCAGCCTTCAATCTTGCTCACGCTCTGAAAACCCGATACCTCGCGATGCAAACCGCAAAGGAAAGATCATGTCTGCGCCTAAAAAAGTTGTGCTCGCCTATTCCGGCGGGCTTGATACGTCGATCATCCTGAAATGGCTGCAAACTGAATACGGATGCGAGGTGGTGACCTTTACCGCCGATCTCGGCCAAGGCGAAGAGCTTGAGCCCGCCCGCGCCAAAGCCGAGATGATGGGTGCGTCCCAGATCTATGTTGAAGACGTCCGCGAAGAATTCGTTCGCGATTTCGTCTTTCCGATGTTCCGCGCCAATGCGGTGTACGAAGGGCTGTATTTGCTGGGCACGTCCATTGCGCGGCCATTGATTTCCAAACGTCTGGTCGAGATCGCCGCCGAAACCGGTGCCGACGCCGTGGCGCATGGGGCCACCGGCAAGGGCAACGATCAGGTTCGGTTTGAACTGGCGGCCTATGCGCTGAACCCCGACATCAAGGTGATAGCGCCGTGGCGGGAATGGGACCTGACCAGCCGCACCAAGTTACTGGAATTCGCGGAAAAGCACCAGATCCCTGTCGCCAAAGACAAACGCGGCGAGGCACCGTTCAGCGTTGACGCGAACCTGTTGCACACATCGTCCGAAGGTAAGGTTCTGGAAGATCCGGCCGTGGATGCGCCGGAGTATGTCTATCAGCGCACCGTCGCCCCAGAAGATGCGCCTGAAACACCCGAATATGTCGAGATCGGGTTTGAACGCGGCGATGCGGTCAGCATCGATGGCAAGGCGATGTCGCCCGCCACGATCTTGACCAAGCTGAACGAACTGGGTGGCAAACACGGCTGTGGCCGTCTTGATCTCGTCGAAGGCCGCTTTGTCGGGATGAAATCGCGCGGCATCTATGAAACGCCGGGCGGCACGCTTTTGCTTGAGGCCCACCGCGGCATCGAATCGATCACTCTGGACCGCGGTGCGATGCATTTGAAAGACGAACTGATGCCGCGCTATGCCGAACTGATTTACAACGGTTTCTGGTTCAGCCCCGAACGCACGATGCTGCAGGCCGCGATTGACGCGTCGCAAACCCATGTGACGGGCACCGTGCGGCTGAAGCTGTACAAAGGCCATGCGCGCACCGTGGGCCGTTGGTCCGAACACAGTCTTTATTCCGAAGCGCATGTGACGTTCGAAGACGACGCCGGTGCCTACGATCAAAAAGACGCCGCTGGCTTTATTCAACTGAACGCGCTGCGCCTCAAACTGTTGGCGGCACGCGAAAAGCGGCTTAATAGCAAAAGCTAGAATCGAAAAAGGCCCGGACAGGGGGAGCTGTCCGGGCCTTTCGTGTTGGTCAGTCTGGCTTACTTTGCCGTGATAACTGCCATCACCAGCTTGCCGTCGGGTTTGATTGGGCCGTCTTCTTTCGCACCCAAGGTGTATTCAAAGCCACCCATATTCATGCCGCCATCTTCGGCGTGCACCATCAGCATCAGCATATCTCCGGGTTTCACTTCTTCCTGCAAGATCGCAGCAACGTCGATGTTTTCGCCTTCGCGCAAAGGCGCATAGCCGACCACGGGGCCTGGCTTCATCTCGGCATCTGTCCGATGGACAACCATCCAACCGTTTGCGGGGGCCATGACCTTGTCAGCGCTGACAACGCCGTTTGACACGTCCTGATCCATGGCTTCGACCATGGGCGTGCTGTGGGCGGCGGCAAATGCGGAACCTGCTGCGATTGCAACGGCAAAGGCAGTTGTTGTGAAAAGCTTCATTTTGGATCTCCTGTTAAGACTGTATGAAAGTCACGAGGGGATCATCGTCTTAGTTTCAGGAATTCGCAGCCTACTGAAAAATAATTACTTAAGTCTTTGAATAGACAGCGAATTGTAAAAGGGTAACGCTTGCTCCAACAGCATCAGATCTGATCCTGACAACCGTGGCAATTCCCCTTCTGCACCGGCAAAGCCCGTGCTTTCGTGTACAGCACCATACCAGTGTTTTCCCCAAACCCCGTCTTCGGGACGGGCACCTGCTTGCCATGCCAGCATGTCCGGATCAAAAGGAAGGTCGATCGCCGCGCACAGCTTGCGCAGCATCGTTTCAGGGTCGGCGCGGATGTCTGCGCTGTCAATCACCAGCCCGCCAATCTGGTCAAAAAGCGCGGCCTGCTGGCGAAAGCCGATATCGTCGAATGTCGGCTGTTCGCGTTTGGCGGTATAACTTGCAATCACGCGCGCCGGATGGCGGATCAGGTGAATGTTCACGCATTCCCTGGCCCAATCCATCGGAAAACCGTTTAGCATGTGATGCGGCATATGCTTCATATACAAGTGCGGCGTGCCGTCTTGTTGGCACATCTGGGCGACTTTTGTCGGGTCCGTTTCGTGTTTGGCCAGAATCTCGTTGCGCATCGGGTGGTCATCGCCAGTTCCGGCCAGATAGGCAGCATAGAACGGCTCGTCCATCACCGCAAAATCACGCCGATTGCCAAAGCTGTACATCATTGCCGTGCTCAGATTGCGCGGGCCGGACCACATTGCGATACGCATCAGGCGCATTCCTGCTTTATCAGAGACTTGTAGAGTTCACGCAGGCGCGCAGTCACCGGCCCCATTTGACCATTGCCGATCTCGCGACCGTCAATCGACGCCACGGGCGTTTGCGCGCCGAACGTGCCCGTCAAAAATGCCTCGTCCGCGCCATAGGTATCGACCAGTGAAAAATTCCGCTCGAATACGGGGATGTCATTGGCGCGGCACAGATCAATCACCTTTTGCCGGGTGATCCCATTCATACAGTAATCACCCGTGCTGGTCCAAACCGCACCCTTGCGCACGATGAAGAAGTTACAGGCATTGGTGGTGTTCACGAACCCGTTGATGTCCAGCATCAGCGCCTCGTCCGCGCCCGCCTTTTCTGCAGCAATGCAGGCCAGAATACAGTTCAGTTTGGAATGGCTGTTCAGTTTCGGGTCTTGGGTCATCGGCAGTCCGCGCAGATGCGGTACCGTCGCCAGCCGGATTGGCCGGGGGATTTTTGGACGGGAATGTTCCATGATAATCGTGATGGTCGGCCCGGATCGTGACAGCGACGGGTGCTGAAACGGGCGTGTCTTGACGCCGCGTGTGATCATCAGGCGCGCGTGGGCGTCCGTTGTCATCTCATTTGCCTTTTGCGTCTCTAACAAAGCTGCAATCAATGAGTCACGCGTCATACCGATGTCAATATCTATGGCTTTCGCGGCCTCGAACAATCTGCCGAAATGCTCATCTATGAAGGCCCATTGCCCGTCATACAGGCGCAGCCCTTCCCAAATGCCGTCGCCCAGCATGAAGCCGCTGTCGTAAACGCTGACCATTGCCTGCGCTTTCGGAACAATCTGCCCGTTTAGATAGATCAGGATCCGATCGTTGCGCGTATCTTCTTCGGCTTGGTGGGTGGTCACGTGATCATGCATGGGAACGTCCTTTGTCTTGGTCAACGCTAGAAACATCGGTGCCCGCCGCCAAGCCTGAAATTGAATTCACCAAGGCGTGACATCGCCAAGCTG